>CAYMTB010000062.1:0-15856 GCA_964393225.1 uncultured Syntrophorhabdaceae bacterium | reverse complement strand
GTATACAAACTGATAATCATTATTATTGGTATTAGCTGAACTAATCCGAGGACGAAGAGCACTTGAGAGTATTTGAGGAATCCACCTTTCTTTTCATTTATCTTAAAATTGTTCTTATATAATTTCCACATATGTGTGATCATGTACCTTTTGTAAAAATCTACCCGATCTTCTTTTAGAACTTCCTGATTGAAGATATCCTGCTCACTAAACCATACCCAGTCTGACCTTGCCTTGATCGCACGATACGCGAACATCATAGACAGCAGGAGTGTAATCGATGTTGTGAAATAAAAAAATACGAGCCATGGAATCGGACACCCAATGATGGGAATACGCATATTTGTTATTTTCTCTATTAAAAGACCGCCTAAGGAGAAAACCAAGCTCGTAGATAATCCGATAACCGCAATAGAAGATGCCCCTTTGGTATCAATTTGTTTTTGCCTTTCATTTTCTTCATACAATATTCCAGTCACGACTTTATAAATCTCATCTATTACATCACTGTTATCGATTCTAAGCCGTTCTTCTATTTCCTCATCTGTTAAATTAAAGGCTTTATTCTTGGACTCATTGCTTGACATTATTTATCCCTTGGAATCAACTGAAAAACATTCATTGATGCGCTTTTCGATGATTAAATGTAGCTATAGGAAGAAAAAGCATACCCTGAAATGTACCCGCTGTCATGGCGCACCTAATCCCTGACTTCCTCGTTCAACGACAAACATGCAGGTAGTTCGCAAATACCGCCTATCTTCTCATGCTTGGTCGTTTATAAAAAAACTGAGTCTACTAAAAACTCACTTTTTCTTTGGTGGATTCTTTACCGTCTCGACAACCGTATGCTTCGGATCTTTTTGAGCATCCTTTACCGGCACAAACTTCCCGGTGCTTGCATTTCTCCCAATTTTATGAGTGCTACCTTTTCCAGCCATTTACAACCCCCTTTTTGATTATTTGATAAATTGTACCCCCAGATGGGTAAGCCCCTGAATTTCGAAGCATTTTAAGGCTATTCATTTAAACCTTATATGATATAAACGACTTGTGGTTCAAGTTGTCAAGAACAATTTTATTTAACTTTTTCTACAAAAACAAATCGCTCATTGCATCTCTTTTTTTATTCTCTTTCTCAATTGCCCCATAAGGCAACAATCTTCTTCTTTTAAATAATATTCAATCTTCTAAACTGAAAATAATCGAAAGAAAGTTGTTTAGAAATTTATTGGAACTAAAAGGAGGTATTCCCTATGAACTACGAGGAAATGTCAGATGAAGAGCTTCAGAGGTTGCTTGTGGAAACATTTTCCAGAGCGCAATTCAATGAAGTAATCAAAGACTATCGGCAGACGGTTATTGCAATTTTGAAGGTTTTTCAAAAAATGACAAGGAGGTAAAGCGTGAATACTGGAATGTATAGCCCGAAGATAAGTGAAAAGCATATCCCCTATCTCTACTAATGTCCAGCAATCAAAATAAACAAATTAGGGTCGATACTCTGTTCCGTTGCATTTTGGACACGGAGGAAGAGTATCTGTGCTGTCATCCAAAACAACAGTTTGTCCGCAATTCTTACAAACATAAGCCCCTTTTCCAGGTTTTTCTCCCGTAGTAGACATCCAAACCTCCCTTCGTAAGAGTTGTGTACTTCTCGGCGTTCTCAGTACCCCTCGCAGACCCAAGCAGTACTATGCAATTCTACAACTACTTTTTCGAAAAGATCAAGTATTTTCTATAGAAGTTTAGAAGCGGCGACTCATGCTGGATGCCTGGAAGCTATTACAATTTCTCTGAAATCTCCCGCTCAAGAATCGCTTTCAAGTTCCGGCTCATATTGTTGACAAAACCTGGGTTACTGATAAGGGCATCGAGGTCAAGCTGGATACTCCGATTATCTATGTGGGCGACCATGACAAGAAGTTTTTCTTTGAGGTCTATCATGTTTTCAAAGTCTTCGATACAGGATAGGTTGGGTTGAATCCCCTTCTGGAGATACCAGAGGAGATCATAATAATCACGGCCTTTTACTTTCACCGTGGTCTTTCCCTGCTTGTCCGTCTTTTCCCACTTGCGGAAAAGAATCGCTCTGATCTTTGTTGCCATGAGAGTAGACATATCGAGTGTTTTGATAAGAACAGAGCGGTTAAATTTGAAGATCGGGCGGATGTCTGTCTTGTAGCTCTCGCAGAAGTCAAAATCGGAGTAAACCTCAACTTTGAGAAATAGCATATCTGTTTCTTCCCTGGTGCTCACGCCAAGATCACGAAGGATGGGGAACTTCAGGTAGATACGGAATTTTTGGACAGTTGTTTTTACCGGAAGATCAGTGCGCCTCAGAAAATAATCTTCCAGATCCCTGGCCAGCTTTGGAATCTTGACCTTTTTTGTTTCATCAATGAAATCCAAATCTTCGGAAAGCCGCTGAAGGTCAAAACAGTGCGCAAGAGCCGAACCCCCGTAGAACAGAAGCTGACTATAGGTGGGATGGGAGTAAATGAAATCAAGAACCACAACCTGAAGGTACTCCTTGAGAAGATTCCGTTTAAAAAGGTTGTTTCGGGATGGAGCCTCGCTGATGATATTTGCAAGCATTGGTTTGATAGTTTCCGTAATGGTTGTTATTTTAGCCAATTAATAATCTCCTTTATCCGTAGCGATCCTTCCATTTCAATGTATCCTTCAAGTTCCTCATAATCACCCTTTGTAAATTCATCAAGATTGAGCCGCAGTTCTTCTACCGCCCGCTTTTCTACAAGCAATCTTTTCCGGAAATAGAGAAAATCAAAGAGCGCCTTTGCTTTCGTCGCCTTAAGAATTAAAAAATTGCCCTTCTTCACCACTTTGAATCCGAGAAAGAACTCTTCCTTGATTTTGTGATAGATGAAGTTTCCCAGGTCATTAGAAAAATGATCTGTTTTGCGAAACCCTACAGAAGTTATGTTCCGGGGGATTTCTGTCAGCATGTTGTGTTCATGGAGAACATAATCAAGACTAAGGTAAGAGGGCGAGTACAGTTTATTGGCGGTAAATTCAACATAATCAGAAAAAATACCCCTTCGCTCTGCATTATCAAGATACCCCTTCGTTACGTACAGATTCTTTCTGAGGCGAACCATTGTTCCCTGCTTCACCTGACGGGAGAGAATTATATTCAGATATGTCCGCTCTTCTGCTATTGGAGCAAGGTCGGCAGCGCCAAAGGATGGCAGTGTCGCTACCAGCTTGAGTATTAGTTTTGATCTTACATCTGTGTTTCTCATAATATACTTTAATAGTATATTATGAGAAACAAATTGTCAATAGTCTTATGTGTACTATTTAGGCCCAATCCCAACATTCGCGCCACCATGTACCATTTAACGCAAGCAAAAAAATGGTTTGTGCTTGTCGTATCACAGGTATCCCGGGTATATTCCAACAAAGGTACGTAAACTCTCATAGGGATAGCAAAAACATAGCTGCGTTTTTAAAATATAAATTCCCTTTTATTTAATGGCACTGGTATAAACTGCTCACTGGATTGGGGAATTATTAGCGTGTGTTACGGACGAATGTTCGTGGTCCCCCCACGCTCAAGATAAGCCTGGAAATATTCTTGACCCAACCCCCATTGCAGTACAACGCACGAATCGTTGCCGTCCCCCGTATAGTGAAAAACTTGCATGGAAGCTATATTCACGGTATGTCGATGGAAGGGCCGGTGTCAGCCGCCGATCCATTCCGTTTAGCATCAGTTAGCATACCCAAAAGCAATTTGTAATGAGCATATTCAGTTTTGTGCTGATCAGCCACAATTCGTATAGCCTTAAGCAACTCATCGTAATATTCATTCATATCCCACCCAGGATTTTCTTTCATCTTCGCTCGTGCGGCGCTTCTATTACGCGGATTAGCATGTGAAAGATGGTTAGCTATTGATCCCCGCCTTTTTTCCCATTTCTTATCCAATTTACATAAGTGAAAAGCCTCAATCAACCTTCTTGTATGCAACAGCAATCCCTCTAAGCACAGGTTGTGTAGAAACAGACCACTACCATATTCCTCAATTCCGGCCCTGCAGTTAATGAGCATGTCGAATTCGAATCTCAAGTCTTCTTCGTTATAGCTTAAGAAGTAGTCATACTTTTTCATGTTCCGCCCTCCATTTTTCTTTCCATTTTCCTGCTATTTTAGCAGGTTGTCAAGCGAATTAGGATCACCACAGAATTCGGATTATAAAGTACGCTAAGCTTTTTGAACTGGCAGTAAAGTTATGCGGCTTTCAAAGGAATCCTTGCTTTCATATTGAGATACCTACGGGACGGTCCTCTCTTTCACCCAAATCTTGCAGTTCGGTGTACTACAAAAAGCCACGATTGTGATATGTACCGTTGCAAAAGAAAAGACTCCTATCAATCACATGAAGGCCTTGTCGAATTCCGTCAACACCTTTATCGAGGGGCTTGCAATCACAGATAAGGGTCTAATTAATCCTATAAGAGATTGTCTATTGCGCCCAGTCTACTGGTTGTGCTGTATTCATTTTTATCCAGTATGCCTTCCACTGTTCAAGTGTGGTGAGCAGGGGCACAGCCAATAAGGAGGTTGCTGCCGGTTTTGCATACCACCGTCCATTCTCCCATCCCCAGATAATGACCCATTTCCCATCGATTGTTGAAGTTACATCTTCAACTTTCTTCCCATCCTGTCCGTTGTATCCAATCAAATTCCAATCTTCATAAAGAGATATCGCTTTTGATGCTGACGCCAACCATCCTGTCATATCAAGGGTTGCTGCTTCGTTCATATATATCCAGTACCCATTGCCGGTGTTGATAGAAGTCAAAGGATTGATATTAGGGGATAGAGAATAATGTTTATGCTTAAGCCATGTCTTCGTCTGGTTGTCAAAGCCCCATACAATTCTAACGTTGGGTGATATATCTACCATAACCTTTTCTATGGCAATATCCGAAGGTTGCCGCGGGAAAGATACAAAACTCCATCCCTGAGAAAGGGTTAAGAAAGCACCCCTTGATTCTGAATCATAGAGAGAATGGATTTCGTCATCTGTAAGGGCACGATCATAAATACGGAAATTATCCATGTTGCCATGAAATGGATGTGGATCTCCTTGCCACCATTCGCCTATCCGCAGCTCTCCACCAATGCAATTATCAATGCCACCCGCAGGAATAGTTATGTTAGTGTCGGCAAGCACTCCATTCACATACATTTTTAAAGTAAGACCATCCCATGTTACTGCAATATGGGACCACTTATTGAGTAGCATAGGTTTGCTGTCTGTGACGCCGTACCAACCTTGTCCAGGAGTACAATTACTGTTTCTTTTTATCCCACAGGTAAGAAATCCGTTTTCATAAATTCCACATTGGTATTGTTCATTTTGTGAACTGGAAAAAACCGATTTTCCCAGAAAAACCATAAGCTTTCGTTCAACAGGATAGAGCCATGCGCTTATGGTGATATATGACGGACGTAAGCTCTCGGAATCATTTATTTGAATGTAATTACCGTTCCCATCGAAACGAAATGCTTGGTTTTCATTCCCAAACCGGTCATTGATTCCTGTTACGCCATACAATATCCCATCATTCCCGTTTCCGCTCTCATCGTTTGCATCGCCATTGAAGGAGTAATAAGCAACGAGACCGTTGGCGAAAGGCGGTTTCGGGGTGAATGTTGCGGTGATATTTTTACTTGCATCCATCAAGACGGTGCATCCCTTCTTACCAGAACACCAGCTCCCGGACCAGCCTGAAAATATAGAATCTGTTGATGGGGTTGCTGACAGGACAACTTCAGTGCCGGAAATGTAGTTTTCGATACAGTCAGAACCGCAATCGATACCCGATGGATTGCTTATAACAGAGCCTGTTCCTGTGCCGGTTTTTGATACTGTGAGCAAGTGTACTATTGTATATATTTCTGTTTTTGCGGATTCCTTATTGCCTGCCTCATCAACTGCAAAGTATTTTAAAGTTGTTGTAGCAGTAATTGGTATTGGTGAAGTGTATACATTTGAGTTTATCGTTGGCGTTGAGCCATCTACCGTATAATAAATCCTTTTTCCTTCGCTGGTTGAGAGAGTTATAGTTCGTGATGTGGAATATGTTCCTCCGGGAACCGAAGGAGTTGTCGCCGGAGCCACTGTATCAAGTTTGATAATATGGGTATACGGGGCAGACCAGTTGCCGGCATTATCTTTAAACTTTACGTATACCGTTTTTGTTTCGTCGCCTTCTGTGAGAAGCCAATCCTTTGTTGTTGCGTATGATTCCAGAGAAGACCAGTTAGAGCCATCGTTTGAGAGCTGCATCTGAGAACAATTTGTAATATCAGTACAGGAGAGGCTTAGAGTAACCGAGACGGAATTAGTATAATCAGGGTTGGATTTTATGGTTATTGTACCCGTTGGTGGGGTGACATCAAATATATAATTCTCTGTTTTTACCGCCTCGCTGTTTCCTGCCACATCTTTTGCAAAGAACTTAAGGGTTGTCGTGGATGTTATCGGAATTGGCAAAGCATAGATGACGGAGCTTGTGGTTGGGGTGCTGCCGTCTGTTGTGAAGTAAATTGTTGCCCGCTCATCTGATGTTAGCGTGATGCTTTGGGATGTGTTATATGCCCCTCCAAGGGTTGAAGCCGTGGTAGCCGGAGCAAATGTATCAAGGATGATGGAGCTGCTATAAGTGGAAGAAGACCGATTTCCTGCATTGTCTTTAAATCTTGTGTAAACGGTTTTTGTACCATCGCCTGAAGTAAGAAGCCAGTTTTTTGTCGTAGCATATGATTCAAGTGATGACCAATTAGCATTGTCATTGGAAAACTGCATCTGAGAACAACCGGCAACATCGGAGCAAGAGAGGGTTAAGGAAACGCTTGTAGAGCTGGTGTAGGTAAGATTTGAGTTTATGGCTATCGTGCCGGTAGGCAATGTAGTGTCAGTAAATTCGGCAGTAATGTTCATATCTTGATTCACTATAAAATTAAACGTAGTACCCGGCCCCAAGTCTGTACCATTGTACCACCATCCCTTAAAGATACTGTTCGGACCAGCAGTAGCAGTCAATAATACACCTGTACGTGGATTGTATATTTCTTGGCAGTCAGATCCACAATTAATACCTGGCGGGGAACTGGTAACTATACCGTTACCGGTGCCGGATTTATTAAGCGAGACTGTGTATTGTGGTTTTGTAAATGTTCCCGTAACGGTAACATCTTTATCTATAACAATTTTTGCACAGTTGCCCGTACCCGAAAGCCCTCCCCCTGACCACCCGTCAAAGATTGAATCTGCATCTGGTCCTGCACATAAGGTCAGTTCGGGTCTGGAGCCATATTCTTTTGTGCATTCTGTGCCACAGATGAAACCTTTTTGCACATCACCATTTTCTGAGACCACTACTGTCCCAGTGCCCGTGCCAGCTTTCAGAACAGTAAAGGTTGGCGGCAACGCTAATAACCCATAACCGAAGAAATTATTTGGAAAAGGATCAAGGTATCCAATAAAATTTTTGTTGCTCGCAACAGTTGTTAAAGAGTTCCATAATTGGGCCAAGGTGTAGTTCGGATGTTTTGAGAGCATTAACGCTGCCGCACCTGCCACATGGGGGGCTGCTGCGCTTGTGCCGGGAAAGCCATTAACCCCGTATGTATAGGTAGAAACAGAAGCAGGTGCAACTATTTCTGGTTTTATTCTTCCGTCTGTTGTTGGACCTTGAGAACTGTAATCTGCAAGCGACCCTATAGCATAATTTTTATAGTCGGCTGCACCAACAGCCACTGCTCCTGAAGCATCCGCTGGACTAATCAAACTACCCGTGGCAACTGAGGGAGTAATATCGTGATTCTCACTAAATACTTTAAAGCTATGGTTGTTAGTAGCAAGTCTCTTATAAATGCCTATGAAATACACTCCAGTATATTGGGCAGTATAATCGATTCTTTCTTTGGGCTGTGATCCTGCTTGAGGGGTGTCACTTTGATCAACTCTTTGATAGTCTTTATCTAAAAGGTATAAATCATAATTTTGGTCTGTTGTTGGCCAGGCGTCCCATGTCAAGGCCACGCTTATAAGCCTGCCAGCATATACATTGTTTATTGTTATAAGTGGGTCATGCCAATTGTAATTGTTGCCACTTGAGTGTGTAAAGGTTCCAGAATAATGCCTTTTAGCATAATTTCCCGCAGAATTTACCCACAGAATACCATTAGCATATGCATCGTTAACCGTACACACAGGATTAGTGAATCCGTAAGAAGACCAGCATTTCCCATCGTTAAAATTGGTGTTAGGCCATCCCTCTGAATGATTTATAATTTTAATTCCATGCTGAATACAATAATCTTTTGCATTCCATAAATCCACAATAGTGCTGATTTTTATAAGATAAACTGAAGCTTCGGGGGCCACATCAGCGATGATTTCGGCGACTGCTGTCCCATGTTTCGATGATCCAAGCATATTGAAGGGATCGGATACCGATACACATGTAGGACCTGTACAGTCAATGAAGTAAGACTCTGTTGGGAACTCGATGCTCCGGATGGAGTCTAACCCTGCAAAGCCAGTATCTATTATCGCGACTTTTATATCCTTACCTTTATATCCTTGAGAGTGATAAGATGCCGCATTTATTGACGTAACACCTTCGCTTTGAACAACAGATTGAGGCTGAGGTCTATTCGGCAATTGAATAAAGGAGATACCTGCTACATTATCAGCAATCTGGTTTATCGTGTTGATTGGTACTTTTGCTACTAAAATGCTACCAAGACTCTTTATAATTTCAACCCCGTACGATTCAAGGGCAACCTTATCAATCGTATCGGCTGTTTTCCCTGCCTCTGAGAAGATGAACACCGTAATCTTGTCCATATCTCCTTCTTTGACATCCAGAACTCTTCTCTGTATAAGTTGTTGTGTAGTTATTGTACCGCTTTGGTATTCTTTTATGGTGTTGAGTAAAGCGCTTTCAATTTTGGGGTTGCCATTTTTTATTACATGAATATCCGGCAATGTCTGGGCTTTGATATCTGAACCGATAAATTCTATAGCAATAAACAACGCCAAGCTAATTGCCAACAATAAAACTGGTCTTATTTTTCTAATTCTCACGACGCCTCAACCAGACATCTATAAGATCTTTCTTGAGCAGTACATTAGGTGAAAAGTGATTGAGTTGTTTTTTTCATGGCATGCACCCCGACAAGGTAAAAAATACTTTTTTGCTGGCTCTGTTTTTGAACAATTACCACTACTCCCGAATCTCTTTCCCTTTATGAATGGACACTGAACAATAATTAGAGTGAAAATATAATTATTTTAAAATGTTATATTAGTATTATAGCTCATAGTTGTCAATGATATTGGTCACGCTTTAAAAAAACAGTCCAGTATCACCCATTTTCAAACTGCCAGTTTTAATGCAGTTTCGGGCGCCGCTGACATGGTCTTCTCCTCAGCAATTGAACGATCTTTCTTTTGACACTTATGGAGTGACTATCCATCATTGGATTGCCCTCAAAAATCCAATATTCCTTTTCTTCTCCTGTTTATGCCTCGCCTCATTCATAAGCGATACAATCAGTTTTTCATGGGTGATTGTTGCAGCATCCACAAAGAAAAATTGTTCCTTTACCACGGCAAAGTCACCGGGAGTAAGGTTGCTCATACACCGTATCTGTTGTGTGTCCTGCTCTGAAATGGCTGACCCGTAGCTCACCATAGGTGTCAGGAGCTTCTGGTAGAAATGAAGATTGCCTTCAGGGGTTAATGGATGGAACTCTATCTTGAACCTGAATCTCCGGAGTGCTGCATGGTCTAATCCGTCAATGTCATTTGTTGCAAAGATAACGATACCGAAGAAGCTGTCAAGCTGGGCAAGGATTTCATTTGTAAAGCTCTTTTCCCATGAATGATCGGCAGAACTTCTCGGATAAAGAAAGCTGTCCGCCTCGTCGAAAAAGAGGATACCACCCTCAGTCTGGGCTTCATTGAAAGCGCCGGCAATATTCGCCTCTGTATCGCCCACCCATTTTGATTTGATATCACTGCTTCTTTTCAGAACCACTTCCTTGTCGAGAATGTTTCCCAGATAGTGGACAAATTCTGTCTTTCCCGTTCCCGGTGGTCCGTAAAGAAGGAGGGGCAGGGAATGCTCTTTCTGCTCCTGCAGCTTTATATATTGCCGGGTGATTGAAATTATTTCATCAAGGTTGTGTGAGACATTGAGTCCTTCGAGAGAATACTGCCTCATATCCTTTTTCTTTGATAATGCAGGTGCCTCGCCTGTTGTTGCCCTTTCATGATTTTTTAATACAGTCTTGATCATCTTAAGGACAACGTCTTTCTGTGGCTTTGGTTCCCCGTCACAGATGTTGATTGCATTGACAATCCCTCCGGCATCTACAGGATATGCCTTACAGAGGTCGTGAAGTTCCTCATCATTAAAGATATGCTCAAGACTTTTCTTTTTCAGCTCATGTTTTAATATAGAGAGCCTTCCCTTTGTGGTAACCTTCTTGAATTCCATGGTAAAGGAGAACCTCCGCATAGTGGAGGGGTGTATCTGTCCTGTTCTGTTGGTGATCCAGACTGCTCTTTTCCCGTGCGTTTCAAGCATCCCGTTTATCCAGCTTTTATTGGTCTTGCTGTTGACGAAGAATGAAGCGCTGGTATTGAGAATCTCGTCGGCCTCATCAATAAGAATGAGAGACCTGTTCCTGTCTGCCATATTAAACGCAGCATAGACAGAGCGGAGCCTATCCCGGTGGTCGTCATCTTCGGGTACGTTAACTGATAGAAGCTCTTTTGAATAGTGTTTGGCAATCGCCTTTGCGAGGGATGATTTTCCTGTTCCCGGCGGACCGTAGAAGAGGATGTTACAGCCTTTATCGCCTTCCATGAGAGTATTGAGGATAAGAAGTTCCTCCTCGGGAACATCAAAATCACTTAAACCAAGGCAGGTATCATTTGTGGTGTTGAAAAATTGATTGGATATATCAGTTTTTAAGAATCCGGAAAGATAATTCTTTGCCCATGTAGTTGCCTCTATGCAATCAAGATGATTCTTTTCGAGGAGGGAAGCAGTGAATAATGGCTGTTTTGAAAAATTGTTTAAAAACTTAGTTTTATCATGTCCCAGGATGATATGACCAATATTCTTGAAAGTTGAATAGTGAGAAAAGTCTATTGACACGCTATTAAACAAACAATCACTCAGGGGCCGGCACGACCATGTAAGAAAGAAAAAAACAAGAATATCAACCTCTTCATCAGCAAGATCAAATGTTTTTTGAATATTTTTTACCCGTATCAATAGCTCTTCATCGTCCTGGGAGATTATTCTATTAAGCCTGTTTTCTATCTCTGCAAGAGCTTTCCCGATCATTATCTCGCCAAGATTTTTTTGGGATATATTATGTTTTGTCCAGATATGGAAATCATCTGAAGACTCGCAGAGGGGTGCTTCAGGACATTCTTCCCTTATTATAGTATTAATTATTCTGAATCCCAGAAAATCTGAAACAAGACGGAATGCGATATCAGGGTAATGCTCTATCAGGTACGAATCGATAAAGTTTGCCAAATATTCCAAGCTCATTTTTTCTTGATACGGAGAATTGAAAAATACCTTTCCTTCACCGTTTAGCCCACTGTGGGAAGACCTTCTTCTTGCCATCACTTTCTCCCTGATAAACTATATATTTCTGTTTCAGTGGTATAAATACCACACTATGCTGACAACATTATGTCAGTGAAAAATAATTATTTTAATATTTTACCCATTCCCATGTTCAGTCTGATTACAGCCGTTCTATATCAATTTCACCTAAATCAACATCCGGATAGCCAAAGTTTACTATCAATCCCTCTCTGCTGATATTTTGATTGGAGGGTGAGATTATTGACTTAATAAGGTTGTCAATAATAGACATGTCAGTTTTTATTACGTTATTTATTTGTTCGATTTTGTAGCAGGTGTACCCGTATATCCCGGCAGCCTGTATATTGCCCCGATTAAAGCCCATGATACCATCCAATTTATCGCGATACCGCAAGAGTGTTATGAACAAATATCTTATTTCGGGTAGTCTTATTGGCGGGATATAGAGTGGGTAGGATATATGTGCTTTCGTGTCAGTTTTAATCCTTTCAATAAGGACGCTGTAATCTTCAATATTTCTTTTTAAAACAAAGCCCCCTTCATGGAATGTCTTTATGCTTCCCAAACCAAAAGCCTTAAAGAGTGATTGCAACATTTTGAGCCTGTAAAGCCTTGGCGGGTTATCATGTAATGTATGTTCATTCCATGTTCTTTTTGAGGGCTGGAAGCTTTTAAAATCAAAATAAAGCGCTAAAATGTCTTTGGGTGTAAAACGTTTTACCGTCTTTCCATCCCTTGTTATTTTATCTTTTTTCATGACACGCTCCTGTTATAGTAATGCTGGCTATAGGCTCTGCGTATTAAGTTCCACTGCCTTTTTCTGCCGTCAAACGCTGTACTATTTCATCAAAAAACGATACCTTTGCGTTTATTCGTGCAAGGGATTCGTCTACCTTGCTAAGGGCATCAATGATTTCTTCCAATATCAGCATAAGGCCATCATTTGCATTGCAGCCTAACCCTAAATCGTGTCCAAGTTGGGCCTGTATGATGATTTTGTCCGCTCTACCATCGTCTGAATGAAGACTTACCGAATCGTGCAAAAGACGTGTTTTTATGATGACCTTGTCTGCTTCAAAATGTTTGAGTTTACCTATCGTCTCTTTTAACGGCGCTTCATCCTCGGGCAGCCTTTTTAACAGCTCTAAAAAGGTTGACAATTGCAAAGGGATTCTCAGTGTATCTCGTGTCAATGGCATGGCGGCCTCCTTTTTGTTTCCGAAGTACTTTTTAATATGAGTATTTGCTATAAAAAAGTTTTCGAGTGATTCATAAATACCTTGAAGTTACATCATGCCAACCGGGGTTTTATCTTGTTCGGCGATATCCTTTTTAGTGGAACCTTTTAAAACACCCACAGTTGTCTTTTTCTCAACTTTCACAATGCCTTCATTTCTGACTGCTTCTTTGACTTTACCTACAGTGAATAAAATCTTTGTTTCACCGGTAGCATAGGTAACCCGCCATTTTGCTTACCCTTTACGAAAGCCCGCAATAAACCATTTTTCTTGAATTTATTGTCAATGTTTTTTAGTGACGCTGCCACATTAACCCCCTGAAGATTATTGTCTTTGGGAAATAAAAATAAAAATCCATCATATTTTTATTTACCTTCAGGCAGGTCTTCCTTCAATAACTCTATGAATTTGACGAGTGCTCGTTGCTTCTCAGGGCTAAAAGACATCAAACGCTCGATTATGTTATTGAGGGTTCCAGGCTTTGCAGAAAAATCTCCGGCATTGTCTTGCCCCAATATCTGTATCACCTGATGGGTAATTTCGTCTTTGAGTTTCTGCTTAAGGCCCTTTGCTTTTTGAGTAGCAGTCCCTTTTTTTTCGATTGCGTCATTTAGTTTTTGTAATGCTCCTTCCAAACTGGTGAGGTTACGAGTTTCTTGGTAATCCTTATAAAGCTTCTCAGCACTTGAAAAATCATCGATACTTTCGTCTGGTAACTTCTCAATTTCTTCAAACCATACACCTGCAAGCTCTCCCCACCTCTCAACAAATTTGAACTGCCGGTTTATTTCAAGAAATGGAAAAAACTTGTCCCAGCCTTTTTCTTCGCCAAGTTTTTTTAGATCCGGCCTTTGGCCTTTATGCCACTCGCCTCGAAGGTAATCGATATGTTCCATAGAAAGGGTTTCTTCGACTCTTGGTTTTACAAGATCTTTTACTATTCTCTCAATCCCATGTTCTTTCAGTAGTCCCGATGTCACAACATCGTAGGAACCACTTGGCGTCCCATTGTTTAGTGTGAATCCTTTCTCCGCTAACCACTTGTAAGTTTCCCTTTGATTTCTCGGTCCAAGTCCCCACAGAAACCTTGTAGTATTCTTAAGATATCTTTCTATTTTGTCCTTTCTCTCGTCACCCATATTTCACCTCCAAAATTATTATTACAAATTATTATTACAAATAAATATTACAAATAATATTATTTGTCAAGCTTTTTCTGATCCTCAGTTGGGTGTCAGTATCCGATACCAGGGCAACATGCGCATGCGTGCCAATGTTTATCTTTATTTTTGCCTCTTATCCCTCAAGATCTCCAATCACCAGAAGTCCTGCAGCGGTATCAAAAATCATACCATGACATATTGACCTTAGCTGAAACGGGGGAAATCCTCGATCTGGAAGTTCTATCATCTCAGTTTCTTCATCTTCCCCATGATGCACTTGCTCCATTCTGCCTTTGGGCTGCTTTCAGATATCGTCAACCTCCTGGGCCTGACGTTTCTGGTACTGGCAATTAACTTTCAGGGCTGATCGAGGATATATCAACAAGGTGCGCTATACCTATCCTGATGAAGAAAAAACAGCATAAATGTATTTCAAGGGATTTCTGGTTTTTTTATCAGAGTGGATGGCTATTGTTCAAGGATTTTCCGAATCAGTTGTTTGAGTAGGCGTATATCTCCAGCTTAACTTTATCTATTTCCTCATAAAAAAGAGAACCATCCGAATGCCTTTTATGAGATAGATTATTAGCGGCAAGAGTTCTTATAGAAACTTTTTTGCCGCTATCTCCTGAAATATCTATTTGTATTTATAAATAACCAGAACTGATTATCCCGCTTTCATCCACGCACATGATACAAGTCTCATCAAGGGTGACCCCTTTCTCTTTCTTCAATCATTTATCCCCAGCCGCCTTTCAACCACTCAGTTTCAATGTAGCTAATACATGCATTTATTTTCTCTATATGCTCTGCCGATAACGTTTCCCCGAGCGATTTATCATCCACTACATAATAGAATTCTTCTTTACGTGAAACATAAACTATCCACTCAGTGGTTCCCTCTTCTCTGAGGGTTTTCCCGTGAGTTTTTATCAAAGCGGTCTGAAGCCCTGGAAATGGAGGCCTGCCCTTAAATCCTCTAATAATTAATCCCTCGAACAATTTGATGTCACTACGATTCAGCGCAGTGGCGATAGCGGTCGCAGAAAGGATCTTGCTTTCATTGGACAGCCCTTTAATGGGACCGCAATCCGATGGGATAGACTTCCGCACTTTGGGCTTCTCAGCAGGGGTGCCATCGTGGCTTGTATACATGTAACCATATTTTAGAGGCTTAGTGAGATAGACGCGACCTTTTGGGCTTATCTTTTCAACAAAAATGCAATCCCATCTTTCTGGCATATTTACCCCCTTTTTATTTATACTTTGTGCCTAACAATAATTCTACTGCATGCAATAATTTCTCAAATGTTATCCCTCTATGTCTTTTGTCAAACAGAATGAACGGTCATGCACACAAAATAGTTTTCTGGTAAAGGTTTTTATTTCAGTTTGCCCTCTGTGCCAATATAAGTGAGACACTTTCCACCAAAAATTAGGCTCTATGGGCGGGAAGGAGAACGCGAATGGAAAAGAAAAAGTAAAATAATGAAGCATCGGTTTATTAAGGGAAAGGCATATGAAAACAACAGGTGGACTAATATTCATGAAATAAATGGGCCAGTTTTGATGATAGTTGATAATTCCTGTTCGACCTGGCAGCTGTCTATAAAGCGTAATATCTCTGAGTGGGCTACTCCTTTTTTTCGCTTCTCTAATATAATCAGCCTTTCGCCTTCATCGAGTACTACGTCATTTCTCTCATTGAACAAGCGTGCCAATTCATCCTTTGTGGCTGTAACATTCTTTATTTTCTTAAGAAGGCTATCGC
>CAYMTB010000061.1:9218-15911 GCA_964393225.1 uncultured Syntrophorhabdaceae bacterium | reverse complement strand
GCTTGTGTTTCATGAAAACCTCCTCTCTGAATTTTGAAGCGATAAAACCACTTACTTTAACTAAGCAATTTATATGCCACCAAGCATATTTCTGTCAAGCAGTTTAACAACAGTCTTGAATTATGAATTATGGGAGCAACGCCAAAAGTTGTCGCTCCCGCTCAAGCTGGAGCCCAGAACTAATTGCTTTTACTGGATGCTGCTTCGCAAGTAAAGATGCCCGCTTTCCGATAGAACCATTCGAGTAAAATCTTCACCGGAATGACAGGTTGAAGGAAAACTATAAATGATCTGAAAAAAACACTTTGATGCAATTATGCATCGTTTTGATTCTAATCTGCATCGGATAGCCTGACATTCAATTTTTTCATCTTGCGGGCAATCGTGCTCTGGCTAATTTTCATGTTTTTCGCAACCTTATGGGTGCTCCCGTACTTCTCGATTGCATTCTTGAGGACCCTGTACTCCATGAGGTTCACGATTTCGCTGTACGACCTGTTTTCACTATCTATTAAGATGCGTTGCGAATCCACAGCACCCCTCACCTGAAGAGGAAGATCCTCAACATCTATCAAGTTATTTTTACTGATCAGAAACGCCTGTTCTATAATGTTGGAAAGCTCCCTCACATTGCCCGGGAATGGATAAAGCATAAGCAGCTGTGTAGTCTGAGGATTAAAATGTTTTTTCATATTGTATCGCTCATTAAGGCGTTCCGTGAAATATTGTATCAGAGGTATTATATCTTCGGTGCGTTCCCTCAATGGCGGGATCACAAAAGAGATCGTATTAAGGCGGAAATATAAATCCTGCCTGAACTTCTTATGCTCAATCAGGGCAGCCATATCCTGGTTCGTGGCAGATATGATCCTTATATTAAGCTTTACCGTTTTCGTGGAGCCGAGCCTCGTCATCTCTTTTTCTTCAATGACACGTAATAGTTTTGACTGGAGTCTCAAACTCATATCACCTATTTCATCCAGAAAAACAGTGCCCTTATCGGCTACTTCCAGGAGACCTTTTTTCCCTTTTGCACTCGCGCCTGAAAAAGCACCCGGGTCATAACCGAAAAGCTCGCTTTCGAATAGATCTTCAGGGATGCCTGCACAGTTAATCACCACAAAAGGGTGGTCTTTTCTGCTGCTCGATTCATGGATAAGCTTTGTCATAAGCCCCTTGCCCACACCGGACTCACCCGTTATAAGGATATTTGAATCGAATTGGGCGGCCTTTATTGCCAATTCCAGAATTTCAAGAATCTTTTTACTTTTTGTTGCAAATTTTACCTTCTGCAGCTGAAGGATCTTGATCTTGTCAAGCTCTGCCAGATAACGGTTCGCTTCAAGCGTCCGCTCATGCAGTTTGTCCTTTAACTCCATGAGTTCCGTGATATCCCTTACATTTGTCACAACAAGGACAATCGCACCGTTGTCTTCATCAAAAACAGGGCTTCCTGTTACAAGTACCTTTTTCCCGTTCCTCAATTCCTGCATAATGGTAACCGGCTTCTTCCTGTCAATTACCTCCACGCTCACGGAACGGTCAATCACACCGGAGGCAACAAGGTCCCTCATATTTTTGCCGAGCACCTCTTCGCGTTTAATACCGGCTATTCTTTCGTAGGCTTGATTTATCATCAGGGTATTCGCATCACCATCTGTGATATAAAGCCCGTCGTAGGTATTTTCTATGATAGCCTCGAGGTCTTTTGTAAATTTCTTAATATGTTTTCTGAGTTTTTCCATCCCTCACAATTCCCCTGAATTTTATATAAAATTAACAGAGTTTACAACTGTTTATCAATGCAAATCCAGCCTCTATAAACAAGTAATTGAGTAATTAAGCTGTCCGCACTGGTTGAAGGGGAAAGATCGAAGTTGCGAAAATGCGAAGTTGCAAAGATAGATGAAGGGGAAATGAGCAGAGAGCAGAGAGAGGAAAAGTGGAAAGGAAATAGGCAGGGCGATGGCTATGGGCCATTGGCGATAGGCGATAGGCGATACAAATCACGCAAGTCTTAATCCTGCCATTATTAAAGCCACCTTCTGCTGCGAGACAATACTGCGGCCTTGTTTCCGGAGGCGGCATTGCGGGCCGGGCGGGCGGAGCCTGTGTTGGGCCGGGTTGTCGTATTCGTGCGTACAACGGGCTGCCCTGGTTTCGGCTGCGCCCGGCGGGGCTGCGGCGGCCGTGCAAATTCGGTATTCTTTGCCGGCGCTGATTTCGTATAATCGAAACCATTCAGTATGTGCCGCTCGATCTTCTTGCCCAGCACACGTTCGATGCTCTTGACCTGGGGTTCGTCTTCCTGGCTTATAAAGGTAAAGGCATCTCCGGTCTTTGCGGCGCGGCCGGTACGGCCGATGCGGTGTGTGTATGCATCCGTCGTATCCGGCATATCATAGTTTATGACATGAGATATACTCAACACATCGATGCCGCGGGCCGCGATATCCGTTGCCACCAGGATCTGATATGAGCCGTTGCGGAAACCGTCGAGGGCGTCCTGGCGCTTGTTCTGCGACAGGTTTCCCTGGAGCGAGGCAGCCTTGTAGCCTGCCTTCTGCAGTTCCTGGCCGACGCGTTTTGCCCTGTGTTTGGTGCGTGTGAAAATCAGGATCGATTCCGTATCGGTCTGCTTTAGGAGTTCCATGAGGAGTCCGGTCTTCAGATGCTGCGCAACCGGATAAAGGGCATGGGAAACCGTGTTTGCCGGGGCCGTATGGCCGATCTTTACCGTAACAGGATTACGGAGCACTTCGTCTGTAAGTTTTCGGATACTGTCGGCCATGGTAGCTGAGAACATAAGTGTCTGCCGCTTACTGGGCAACTGCTTGACGATCCGCCTGATGTCGGGGAGGAATCCCATATCAAACATCCGGTCCGCTTCGTCAAGAACAAGGACTTCGAGGTTTGCAAGGTTGATGGTCCTCTGGTTGAGGTGATCGAGCAGTCGGCCGGGGCAGGCAACTACAATGTCGACACCGGCTCGCAGTTTCTGTATCTGCGGGTTCACACCAACACCGCCGTAAATCGTACAGCTTGTAAGATGCGTATTGCGTCCCAGTTCGCCGATCGATACATGGATCTGCTCTGCCAGTTCACGTGTGGGCGCAATGATAAGGGAGCGTACCTTGCCGCGTGGACCCGGGAGCAGATGCTCCAGAATCGGCAGCACGAACGCCGCTGTTTTACCGGTCCCGGTCTGGGCAAGGCCCATAACGTCTTTGCCTGCAAGAACGGGCGGGATCGCCTGCACCTGGATAGGAGTCGGGATCAGGTAGCCAAGTGCCTTGACACTGGCCGCTATTTGTGGATGAAACTTAAATGAACTAAAACTCATGGCACCTTCTTCATTGAGATAGATTAGTAGCTAAAGCAAAATATGACCGGATATTATCTCGTTAGGGGAGCGTTTTGGACAAACTGTTTGATAAATCTCTCACGCGGCCTTTGATCATTACTTCGTTACTTGTATAACACTATAAGCTTATTCTGCGGCCCTGTCAATTGTAGAATGAAAACCCGGACCCACCGCCTCTCCCCCTTTAATCTCATTATCTTCGCAACTTCGGCCATTCACCTTCAGTCTTAAGCCTGTCTTACCCTACCCTATTCTGATTCTCGGATCTGCAACAGCATAGAAAAGGTCGGCAAGGAGGTTGCCAAAAAGCGTAAGAAAAGCACCTATCACGAGGATACCCATAATAGTAGGATAGTCTCTTGACATAACACTCATATAGAAGAGTTGGCCCATGCCGGGAATGGCAAAGATCGTTTCAAAAATAACACTTCCGCCGATAAGCCCGGGCACAGAAAAACCAAGTATCGTAATGACAGGCAAAAGGGCATTCCTCAGGGCATGCTTTTTTAGAACCATGCTCTCCGGGAGTCCCTTTGCATAAGCTGTGGTTATATACTCCTGGCGCAGCACTTCAAGGAGGCCGTTCTTCATGTACCGTGATATACCCGCCAGACCACCTAAAGCCGATACGCAGACAGGAAGGATGAGGTGTTTCAGCATATCCAGCACCTTCCCGACAGCAGAAAGCTCATCGTAATCGAAAGATTTAAGACCTGATATGGGAAGAAGTTCAAGATAGACCCCGAAGAACATCATTAAAAGCAACGCGAGCCAGAAATACGGCATGGCATATCCTGCAAAGACAAAAGTAGTGAATGCCTTATCTGCAATACTGTCTTTGTAGCGGGCGCAATAGACCCCGATGGGGATACCGATAAAAAATATGAGTATCATTGAAAGAAAGTTGATAGAAATAGTTATGGGCAGGCGTTCCTTTATTTTATCAATAACAGGTCTGCGGTCCGGCGTGAAAGAGGTGCCGAAATCAAACTTCACGAAACGCTTGAGCCACATATAATACTGTGTATAGAGGGGTTTATCGAGTCCGTAAAGACTCCTGATCTGCTCCCTCATCTGTTTTGTCACCTTAGGGTTCATCTCCGCCCCGACAACATCAGGCTCACCCGGGGCAAGGTGTATCACTGCAAAGGAGATGAGCGTAATACCGAGCAGCATGGGAATCATCAGGATAAGACGCTTAAGGAGATATCGCAACATTCGACTTATACCTCCTCTGTTCTTCCGGCACGTACCATTTAAAGATATTATAGCCGATGCCCGCAGGCGCAGGCTCTATCCCTTTAAACCGTTTGTGAATTGCAAGGTTTGCATAAGGGATAAAGAGAAATGTATACGGCTGTTCCTCGGCAAGGATTTCCTGTATCCGGTCATAGCAACGTTTCCGCTCATTCTTATCAAAAGTATGGCGGGCCTTGACGAGCAGTTCATCAACCTCCTTGTTTTCAAATGACATGAAATTAAGCTCTTTAGGACCCTGTTTTGAAGAATGCCAGACATCATAGAGGTCCGGGTCGGACCGTGAGATTGTCCAGCCAAGTATAACAACCTCAAAGTTCCTTTTGTCTATGAATTCATTGATGAAACTCGCCCACTCTACAACCCTGATCTTCACATTGATGCCGATATCCTTGAGTCTCTGCTGAATCAACTCAGCACATCGTATCCGCACATCATTACCCTGGTTCACAAGGATCGTAAATTCAAAGGGTTTCCCGTCCTTTGAGAGCATTCCGTCCGGGCCTTTCTCGAAACCGGCCTCCTTCAGGAGCGCGAGGGCTTTTTCTTTACTGTATTCGTATTTCTTCACATTTTTGTTGTAGACCCACATATCCGGTTTATAGGGCCCGGTTGCTTCTATCCCCTGGCCAAGGAGGATGCCATCTATAATTTCCTGCTTGTTTATGGCATGGCTCATGGCTTGGCGCACCCGTTTGTCCTTAAAAAACTGGTGCTTCAGATTATAGCCGAAATATACATATGTGAAGGAGGGGTACTGAAACCTGTTGAATTCCCTCTTGAAGGCCGGATAATTTGTCTGTTTCGAAAACTGGAGAGGCGTCAAAGACATGCTGTCTATGGCGCTGTTTTTTAACTCGAGAAACATGGTGGCGCTGTCAGGAATTACCTTGATCACATGACGGGCAATGAAGGGTTTCCCCTCGAAATAGGCATCATTTGCAGTAAGAACAACCCTGTCACCGGAAATCCACTCTTTAAACATATACGGGCCTGTCCCGACGGGTTTTCTGATTAGCGGTGATTTCGTAATATCTTTACCCTCCAAAAGGTGCTTCGGCAATATCGATGTACCCCAGCTTATCAGGCTCGGGGCAAAGGGCTTGTTGTATGTTACCTGAAATGTAAAATCATCGATCACCTTTGCTTCTTTCACTTCTCTGAAGTCGCTCGAGTAGGGCGTAGGTGTTTTCGGGTCGATAATGACTTTATATGTGTACATCACGTCGTGTGCGGTGAACGGCCTGCCGTCATGCCATTTGACGCCTTTTTTGAGGTTGAACGTGAAAGTAAGATTGTCTTTTGAAATGTCCCAGGATTCAGCAAGGTCCCCCACTATATTGAGGTTTTTATCGAGCTTTACAAGGCCGTTATAGACGTATCCTGCGATTTCATGGGATGCCGAATCGGATGCAAGGATGGGGATCAGGCTTGATGCTTCTCCGATGGATGCAGTAATCATTGTATCGCCATAGGCAGGCTTTCCCGGATCATCGTAAAATCCCTGTTCTTTTTTCGGTCCACAGGAAAAAACAAAAACTGCACTTATAAAAAGGATGATATATTTCTTAAACAACATGTCAATCCGGTATATTAACAGAGATGCATGCTAAAGTAAACCCTGCTTGCTGGTCATGCCTGATTGCCATCAAAGATTATAAGATTACATAGTTTCAGTGAATAGCGGTCAGTTAAAAGCCTGTTCACTACTCACCATCTTCATTGCCATTTTATTTTTTTAATTGTAAGATGACACGTCAACTTCTATCTTGACAATATAAAAAAGTTCGTGTTATATGCATCTATAGTGTATTAAGGAAATTATACATATCTTAATTTAGGAGGAGGTAGGGTTATGAAAAAAGTTTTAATGTTGGCAGTTGTTTTATTAATCAGTGTTGCATTTGTCTCCACAGTGTTTGCGCAGGCCAAAGAAGAAAATGCACCGGCAAGGACTGCACCTGGAAAGGCTGCAAAACCGGGAACTCCTGATGTAAAGGCCGCCCCAGAAGAATCAGCACCGGCAAGGACTGCACCTGGAAAGGCTGCAAAACCGGGAACTCCTGATGTAA
>CAYMTB010000061.1:0-9118 GCA_964393225.1 uncultured Syntrophorhabdaceae bacterium | reverse complement strand
CACCTGGAAAGGCTGCAAAACCGGGAACTCCTGATGTAAAGGGTGCAAAAGAAGAGAATGCACCGGCAACACCTGGGGAACCGGTAAAACCAAAAGTCAAAAAACCAAAGAAAGCCGCAAAACCAGCTGAAACCGCAAAACCAGCTGAAATGAAGGGTGCGGCAGAAGAGAATGCACCGGCAAGGACCGCACCTGGAAAGGCTGCAAAACCGGGAACTCCTGATGTAAAGGGTGCAAAAGAAGAATCAGCACCGGCAAGAACTGCACCTGGAAAGGCTGCAAAACCGGGAACTCCTGATGCAAAAGGTGCAAAAGAAGAATCAGCACCGGCAAAATAATAACCAGATAACACGTAAAAAAGGGGGAGGTAACTCCCCCTTTTTTTTGGTTCTTTATCAGCTCAAAGCTCCTGATTCCGACTGCGGGAAAATACATGGTGCCGGATACTTGATTCTGGTTTGAAGCAGCATCAGATATCCGGCACCATGTATTCTAAAATTCTAAACTCGAAATTCTAAATTAGTTCACCTCTTACCACTGTCCTGTCTTCAAGTATTCATCCATTGATGCAGCGGCTTTTCTGCCGGCGCCCATTGCAAGGATGACTGTTGCAGCGCCGGTAACAATATCGCCGCCTGCAAACACACCCTTCCTGCTGGTCTTTCCGGTTTCAGGATCGGCTTCGATGTTGCCGGACTTACGCAGACTCAAGCCTTCCGTTGTAGATGTCAGAATCGGGTTCGGACCCTGTCCTATGGCAACAATAACAACATCTATATCAAGGACAAAATTTGAGCCTTTGATCTCCACCGGTCTTCTCCTGCCTGATGCATCAGGCTCACCCAATTCCATCTTGACACACTCCAATCCTTTTACCCATCCGTTCTCGTCACCGATAACCCTGACAGGGGCTGTAAGGAGCCTGAAATCGATTTCTTCTTCTTCTGCATGGTGCGCTTCTTCCGCCCTGGCAGGCATTTCTGAACGGGAACGGCGGTATACGAGATAAACATTATCAGCACCCATTCTCTTTGAAACCCTCGCACCATCCATTGCCACATTACCGCCGCCAATAACGGCTACTTTATTCCCTACCCTGACCGGCGTATCGTATTCAGGGAAAAGATATGCCTTCATCAGATTTGCTCGGGTGAGAAATTCGTTGGCGGAATAGACACCATTCAGGTTCTCGCCCGGGACATCCATAAAGTAGGGCAACCCTGCACCGGTACCAACAAATACGGCATCGTACCCCTGTGCAAAAAGTTCGTCCACCGTCGTTGTCTGGCCGATGATCATATCCACTTTTATTTTAGCACCGAGCTTTCCTACATAGTCCACTTCCCTCTGAACTATCGCTTTCGGGAGACGAAATTCCGGAATTCCGTAAACGAGAACCCCTCCTGCCTTGTGGAGCGCCTCGAATATGGTAACTTCATGGCCTTTTTTCGCAAGCTCTCCGGCCACAGTCAATCCGGCGGGGCCTGCACCGACAACGGCTACTTTTTTACCCGTCGGTTTTGGAATCTCCGGGGCGCGGACATCACCCTGATTCAGTTCATAATCAGCGGCAAAGCGCTCAAGACGGCCTATTGCTATAGGCTGACCTTTTTTGCCGAGGACACATTTCTCTTCGCACTGTGTTTCCTGGGGGCATACACGGCCGCAAACAGCCGGAAGACTGTTTGTCTCTTTAATGGTATGAATGGCGCCCATAAAATCGCCTTCTTTAATCTTTTTTATAAACTGAGGGATCTGAACATTCACAGGACAGCCATCCACACAGGGCATATTTTTACAGTTCAGGCAACGTGCAGCTTCACGGAGGGCATTTTCTCTGGCATAACCGAGGGCAACTTCATTAAAGTTCTGCATTCTCACTTTGGGGTTCTGCTCCGGCATGGGCTCGCGAATCTTCGATTTCTTCAGCGCCTTTTCCTTGGCTTCGAGCTTGCATTTATGGTCCCACATGGCACGGCGTTCTTCCCTGTTATACATCTTTCCGCGGAGTATCAACTCGTTGAATTCAACCTTGTGGCCGTCAAATTCCGGGCCGTCAACACAGACAAATTTAGTTTCCCCGCCAACAGTGGCACGGCAGCAGCCGCACATCCCTGTACCATCAACCATGATCGTATTAAGGCTTACCACTGTATGTATGCTATGGGGACGGGTCACTTCCACAACAGCCTTCATCATGATGACCGGACCAATCCCGATAACAAGGTCTATTTTTTTCTTTTCCGCGATGAGCTTTTTCAGCACATCTGTAACAAAGCCATGATGGCCGTATGTTCCATCGTCTGTGGTCACAAACAATTCACTGCTTACCGCCTTCATCTCTGCTTCAAGGATAAGCATCTCCTTCGTACGGGCACCGATAATGTTAATAACCTCATTCCCTTTTTCATAAAGAGCCTTCGCAATGGGATACACAGGGGCAACGCCAACGCCGCCGCCGACACAGACAACTGTCCCGAATTTCTCAATGTGGCTGGGTTTTCCAAGCGGTCCCACCACATCCAGAATCGTCTGACCCTGCTCAAACTTATCCATTTTCCGCGTTGAGGTTCCCACTACCTGAAAAATAACCGTAACAAGACCTTCTTCCCGGTTGAAATCCGCTATGGTGAGCGGTATCCTTTCTGCATAATCATCTACCCTCAGCACCACAAACTGCCCGGGTTTGGCCTTTTTCGCAATATCGGGTGCATAGAGCTTAAAAAGTGTGATTGAAGGTGCTAACTGCCGTTTTTCAACGATTTCATTCATTTTTGGTTCTTTTGCCATGATATCTCCTTTTGTTAAATTTAGGGATTCCGGGAGACCGGAATTCATTTATTTTTATCCTGTTTAATCGGCAGCATGACCGTAAAGGTGGTGCCTTTACCCGGCTTGCTGTCAACTTTTATATGACCGAAATGTGATTCCACAATCTTTTTTACAATAGATAAACCAAGTCCCGTTCCCGTTACATACCTCGTTTCCGGCCCGCATACCCTGTAAAACTCATCAAATACACAGGGCAGGCTCTCCTCATCAATCCCGATCCCTGTGTCAGCCACAGAGATATTCAGAAAATGGCTGTCAGGCTGACTGTTAACAATCACCTTGCCATTTTTTACATTGTATTTAATCGCATTTGAAACGAGATTAGTGAAGAGTTGCTCAATTTCTGCCCTATCCGCCTCAATAAGAGGGAGCGGCCCCGGGACATTAACCTCGAACCGGATATCCTTTGCTGCCCCCTGGCCTTTTAACAACTCTACTGTACCTGTAATGATGTCTGAAATATCGAGAAGTTCTTTTTTTCTTGCTATACTTTTCGACTCCAGTTTGCTGTACTGGAGAAGGTCATTCACCAGGTCAAGCAGTGAGTGCGCCCGTTGTTTTGCGCGTTCCATCATCTGCTGGTACATCTTGGGGTCACTCCCGGCCGCACCGGTAAGATAGGCAGAGAGGTAACCTTCAATGGCCGAAAGCGGGGCACGCAATTCATGGGTTACCATGGCGACAAACTGTGATTTGATTTCATTAATCTCTTTAAGTACCGTAATATCGCTTAGTGTGCTCACAACGCCGAGATCTTTGCCTGTTTCGTCCCTCACCTTGGAGACATTCACCATTATTGTCTTTTTGCCGGGGGGAGGCAGTACAATCTCTTCAGAGATGGTGGTGTACTGGGACGATTCGGGGCTGAAACCTTTGTCGATGATCTTAATAAGATCCTTCTCAGGGATGATTTCGCTTATTTCTTTCCCTGCCTCTGGCTGCCTGCTGAAGTTTAACATCTTTATTGCAGCAGGGTTCCACAATACAAGCTGATGCTCTCTGTTGATAACAAGGATTCCGTCGGCTATAGAACTCACTATTGTATGGAGTTTTGACTTTTCGTTTGCCACTTCGAGGAGTTTCTGGTCCCTCTCCTCCATAAGCCGTCGGGCCTGTTGACTTAATCTGCGTTTTTCCAGACCACGGTTCACTACTGCGAGCAGCTGGTCCGGGGTAAAGGGTTTAGGGACATAATCGTAAGCGCCATGCCTCATTGCATCAACTGCTGTTTCAATTGTGGCAAAACCCGTTACAACGATCATAATGATTTCGGGATCGAGCAGTCTCAGCTGCTCCATCAACTCAATGCCGCCCATTACGGGCATCATCAGATCCACAAGCAAAAGGTCATACTGCTTTGCCTTTGCTAATTCAAGACCTTCTCTGCCGTTACTGCCCACATCTACCGAGTAGCCTTCACTGATAAGAATCCGGCGGCATCCCTCGCGAATACCCTTTTCATCATCAACAACTAATATATGTATTGTTTCGTCCAAAATATCCTCAGTTAAAGCCCTTATCGTTTAAGCCAATTAATCCGCTCAAACGGTTTGAACGGCTTAATTGTTTAAGCGTTTTTGTTTTTAGCCAGCAGTTCATTGATTCTCTTTATCAGCTCTTCAGGCGAAAGCGGCTTATTTGCGAAAGAATCCGTCTTCATCCAGTAGCCATCGAGATTCTGATTAAAATCCATACCGGTTTCACCCAGCACTGCAGTAAGCATCAAAATCGGTATGTCCCTGTAAACAGGGTCTGCCTTCAGCGCCTTTGCAACACCAAAACCCGTATCATGCTTTTCCATCATAAGGTCAAGGACAATTAAATCCGGCTGCTCAAATTTGACCTTGTCCATTACTTCCCGGCCTGCAAATGCAACGGCTACATCAAATCCGCTGTTTTCGAGGACGGCCTTGTTAAGGTCGATAAAATCTACATCGTTGTCAACAAGTAAGATTTTAGTTTTTTTGCCCATAGTTCCTTCTCCCTGTAGTTTTATTTTGAAACGATAATCTATTCAGATGTGCTTCTTCCTTTGTCCCCTCCTCATCGGTAGAGATTGGTAAAGAAATAGTAAAAGTGCTTCCTTTGCCCAGCCCTGAGTCTACGTCAATCTTTCCTCCATGACGTTCGACGATACCATATGAGATAGCAAGTCCGAGGCCTGTACCTTTCTCCTTTGTAGTAAAAAATGGCGAAAAAAGCTTACCCATAATCTCTGGAGGGATACCGGGACCAGTGTCCTGAATCTTAATCTTAATCTGTTTTTTATCAATTATTGTGCTGATTGTCAATTTTCCATTTCCTTCCATGGCCTGTGCCGCATTTAAGATAATATTGAGAAAAACCTGTTTCAGTTTCGTTTCGTCAGCTACGATGGTCGGCATGTCCTGGGCAAAAGATTTTTCCATTTTAATATTGTGAAACAGCGATTGATTGACAATAAGGCCGAGCACATCTTCGAGCAGATCATTCACGTTCATCTGTCCCTGACGGAGTTTTGTCTCACGGGCAAAGCTTAAAAGGCCCTGAACGATCTCTTTAGCCCTGTTTGCTTCGCTGATAATCAATTCCAAATCCTCTCTCCTTGGGTCCTCTTTACCAAGGCCCTTCACGAGAAGGTGGGCATATATCATTATTGTTCCAAGAGGATTATTAATCTCATGGGCAACTCCCGCAGAGAGCTGGCCAAGAGATGCAAGCTTTTCTGTCCGAAGGAGGTGTGCCTGTGCCTGCTCAAGCTCCTGGTGCGAGATTTGCAATTGACTATGCGATTTTTTCAGCTGCTGGTAGATTTTTTTGCTCTGTTCAAGCAGGTAGGGGAGACAGTACTCAGCCTCTGCTATTCCCTGAGCAACAGCAACAGCCTTATCCCTGCATGTCGGATAACCGCAGGCCCGGCAATCCATGTTATGATTCGGCGGGAGTTTGCCAATCCTTTTCAGGATCACCCTGATTTCCTCTTCTGTGGGAGTGGGGAGTTTCTCCTCCATACTGAAAAAGTCACGGTGCAGATCAACATGTTCAAAACGGTCCGATTCAGCATTAACCTTTGAAACATCCTGACGGTTCATTTCATCCTTCGCATAACGGACTACAAGCTGCCTGCGGCCAAGGACAGACAATTCACGGTCTGCAAAAGGACCGTCTACACAGCCGAAACAATATACAAAATCGAGAAACTTGGGCTGTATGTGTCCTGACGCCAGCTGGTTGAGCGCCCCTATAACCCTTTTGTGCCCATATGTTACGCTGATTTCATCCATCAATACATCAAAGAGCGCACCGGTGCTCCGGTATAAACCGCCTATGACGGATATAATTCTTCCAAGAAACGGCTTAGGGCCATCAAAATCCGTTTCCGCCAGGTCAGCGCTGTTTATTCCTCCTCCGTCAAGTAACTGCCGTACATCGCGGAATGTAATCACATCATCGATAGCACCGGCAACTTCAGGGGTAACCATCTCTTTCATCTGCGCCAGGCAGGGTGTTATGTAGATGATCTTCCAGTCCGGGCCTTTTATTTCACGGGCAGCCCTTCCGACAGCAATCATCGGTGATACAATGGGCGCAATATTCGGGATAAGCTGGGGGAGATATTTCTGTATGTAAGTAACAATAACAGGGCAAAAGGATGAAATTATGGGTCTTTCAATATTGCCGGTGAGGAGCTTTCTATATGCCTTGCTTACCAGTTCGGCGCCAAAGGCCCCTTCCCACACCTCGGTAAATCCCGCATTTTTCAAGGCTGTTACCAGCTGCCCGGGGGTTCCGACATCGAGAACCGCCGGGAAGGCCGGGTCAAGGCAGGCTATGGTTTTTTCACTTGCTGCCAGAAGCCCCCTTACCCTGTCAAGGGCACTTTTATAATCGAGTGCCTGCTGCGGGCAGGATGTGATGCAGCTTCCGCAGAGGATACAGCGTTCCGGGAGGATTTTGATGCTCTCTTTTCCCAGCTGGATAGCCTTTGCAGGACATATCTGGATACAATAAGAACATTTCCTGCATTTACCGCGATTAACGATAACTTCGCGGGAGTCCCCGTGAGGAAAATACACGCTTTCTTTTTCTATCTTTGCCCGTTCCATATAAATTCAAATAACCTATGAGATCATTATGTTAAACGAATAAAAAAAATTTGTCAACAGCACCTGTTTACTGATAATTTTCGGTCGGGATAATATGTACAATTTACAAATAAATTTCAATAAACAATTTCAAATAAACAAACAAAATGAAAAATTTCAATAACCGAAAAAACGATAGACGATTGGAGGTTTGGATGTTTAGAAGGTTAGAGGGGTAGCCAAACTTCTAAACCTCAAACCCTCTAACCTTCTGCCTTTTTACCATTTCCCTGTTTCGAGATATTCGTGGATTGAGCGGGCCGCCTTTCTCCCCGCACCCATGGCAAGGATGACTGTAGCTGCACCGGTCACAATATCTCCGCCTGCCCAGACACGCTCTTTCGTAGTCTTTCCTGTCTCCTGATCGGCCACAAGCGTCCCGTGACGCGTTGTCTGGAGGCCCGGTGTAGTGGACGGCACCAGCGGGTTCGGGCTGTTTCCAATAGCGCAGACTACTGCGTCAATCTCCATACGAAAATTTGAATTTGGTATCTCAATGGGCCGCCTCCTTCCTGATGCGTCAGGCTCTCCCAGTTCCATTTTGAGACACTCAATCTCTTTGAGCCAACCGTTTTCATCACCGATGTATTTAACCGGCAGAGTAAGCATGTTGAAGATTACGCCCTCCTCCTCAGCGTTCTCACTCTCTTCTGCCCTGGCGGGCAGTTCTGCATGAGACCTCCTGTAAATAATCCTTGACTCATCTGCGCCCATGCGGAGAGCTGTCCGGGCAGAGTCCATGGCAACATTGCCGCCCCCGACAACAGCCACCCTGATATGCTTCCTTATCGGGGTGGATGACATGGGAAACTGGTATCCCTTCATGAGGTTCATACGGGTAAGGTACTCATTTGCCGAATAGACACCATTCAAATTCTCCCCCGGTATATCCATAAACCATGGAAGCCCCGCGCCTGTGCCGACAAACACGGCATCAAATTCCTTCAATAATTCGTCTATCGAACGCGTCTTGCCGATAACATAGTCTGTTATCACCTTTGCGCCCAACTGCCTTACATAGTCAACTTCCCTGGCAACTATCGCCTTTGGAAGACGGAATTCGGGAATTCCGTAAACGAGAACCCCGCCAGCCTTATGGAGCGCCTCGAATATTGTCACTTCATGACCGAGAAGTATCAGGTCACCCGCTACGGTAACCCCTGCAGGGCCGGAACCGACAATAGCAATCTTTTTACCGGTGGGCTTTGCCCTGGCGGGTATGTCGACCTTCCCCTCTTTTGCCTCCCAGTCGGCAAGGAACCTCTCCAGTCGTCCGATGGCCACCTCTCCCTTTTTATTCGCAAGGATACACTGCGATTCGCACTGTGTCTCCTGAGGACAGACCCTTCCACAGACAGCGGGAAGACAGTTCTTCTCTTTGAGTTTCTTAATCCCTGATGAAAAATCTCCTTTCACAATAAAGGAAATAAAATCAGGAATATCGATTTCCACGGGACAGCCTGTTTTACACTTCGGCTTCTTGCATTGCAGGCATCGCTTTGCTTCTTTAACAGCAAGTTCCTCCGTGTAGCCGAGGGCCACTTCGTTGAAATTATGACGCCGGATTTCAGGAGACTGTCTCGGCATATCATTACGGTTCAAATCGATTTTTGATGTTTTTTCAGTTTTTTCAGGATTCATGCTTGACACTTCCCCTCTTTATGGACTGCCTGTTTTGGTTCACTGCGCCTGAAAAAGAGGACTTCTTCCTCGAGATAAGCCTTTCTGCGAGAGAGAAATTCCTTCCAATCCACTTCATGACCGCTGAATTCAGGACCATCGACACATGCAAACTTCATCTTCCCGTTTATCGTGACTCGGCATACGCCGCACATCCCTGTACCATCTATCATTATAGGGTTAAGGTTCACAACCGTCGGGACGCCTGAGTCCCTCGTAATCTCGGATGTGCGGGCCATGAGAAAGGTACACCCGTTTACGATAACCCTGTCCGGAGGGCTGGGCAGGCCGTTTATTACATCCGGCAGACGGCTTATGTGCCCCTTCAAACCGATACTTCCATCCCGCGTAACATTGAAAATCTTATCCGCCAATTTGATGTATTTATCAACCCAGTAAATAAGATAATTGCTCCTGGCCTCGAAGACCATAATAACCTTGTTCCCGGCCTTTTTAAGCGCCTTAACGACAGGGTAGAGGCT
>CAYMTB010000060.1:0-15996 GCA_964393225.1 uncultured Syntrophorhabdaceae bacterium | reverse complement strand
GGGAAGAGCGTATCGCTGAACAGCATGATATGCAGTATCCTTTTTAAGGCAACACCCATTAATGTAAAATTTTTGATGATTGATTTGAAGATGCTGGAGCTTTCCTTTTATGACGGTATTCCGCATCTCCTCCTTCCTGTGGTGACTAATGCCAAAAACGCGAAAACATCGCTTCGCTGGCTCGTTGACGAGATGGAGAGACGCTATACAATGATGTCTGAACTGGGTGTCAGAAGCATCGATAAATATAACCAGAAGATGGTTAAACAGGAACAGGATCCCATACCCTACATTGTAGTGGTAATTGACGAACTTGCAGACCTCATGATGACCTCCACGAAAGATGTGGAGGAATACATTGCGCGGCTTGCACAGATGGCACGGGCATCGGGAATCCATTTGATCCTTGCCACACAGAGGCCGTCTGTTGACGTATTGACCGGCATCATAAAGGCGAACTTCCCTGCGCGCATGTCCTGCAAGGTTTTTTCAAAGGTGGACTCAAGAACTATCCTCGATACGAATGGTGCGGAGAGCCTTCTCGGGCACGGAGACATGCTGTTCCTGAGTCCGGGGATCAACAGGCTCCAGAGGCTCCACGGACCCTTTGTTTCTGAAGGTGAGATAAAGAGGATTGTGGAATTCCTGAAGGGTCAGGGAACACCTGAATATCATACGGAAATTCTTGAAGAACATGATGATGAATCGAATGGCGAAGAAGAAATGGAAGACGGAAAATACAGGGAGGCAGTCGAATTTGTCCTTGATAAAGGAGAAGCCTCCATAAGCATGGTGCAGAGAAGGTTCAGGATAGGGTACAACAGGGCGGCCCGGATTGTCGAGAGGATGGAGAGGGAAGGTGTTGTGGGGCCATCGGATGGAGTGAAACCGCGCGAAGTAATGAGGAAATGATGAAATTACGAATTAAGAATTCAAAATTAAAAATTAAAAGATACAAGAGAAACATCTGGTTGTGGATACTGGATACCGGCAAAATTAGAGAATAAAAAGGATATTATATATGAAAATGACAAGTTCGATGCGCAGCTTTTTGCTTCTCCTTACGATGATATTCTTTATTATTCTCTTTATCCATACAGGAAAAGCCTTTTCTCAACAACCTAACACCCAGAACCCAACACCCAAAACAGAAGTTAAAGATTCCTCTCCTTTTGATTCACTGAAGAAGACCTATGCGCAGATCAGCACCTTGGAGGCCCGTTTCCATCAAACAATATTCATTTCAAGCCTCAAGAAGGAAAGGGAGTTCGGCGGCGAGTTCTACTATAAAAGGCAGAGAGGCTTTCTCTGGCGTTACAAAACACCGAAGGTCAAATATTTTCTCTATGATGGACGGTTTATATGGCAGGGAGAAGAAGAGAAGTCGTTTATAATCAAGGACAGGGTAAACAAAGAAAAGACAAGCGGCACCTTTCTCGATTTGATTGAAGACATTGCAAAGCTTGATGAAATCTTTACCCTCAAAGAGCACAGCAGGGCAGGCGATTTCGAAATCCTGGAGCTTCTGCCCAAAAAAGACACCACGGTAAAATCAGCAAAGGTATGGATTGACAGCCAAAATCTGGTTAAAAAAATCCAGATCCATGAATTTACCGGCAACGTAAACACTATTGAGTTTTCTTCCATCAAGCCCAACCGTTCCATAGACGATTCAAGATTTACATTCAAGCCCGAACTGGGGAAGGAAATAATTGAGAGATAACGGGAAAAGGTTATAGATAGATGCCGCTGCGCAAAGATGAGGCAATAGTGCTCTTTAAGAGGGCATTCGGGGAATCAGATAAGATTATCAGGCTGTTTACTCTAAAATCCGGAAAAATTGCCGCTATCGCTAAAGGCGGAAGCAAAAGCCAGAAGCGATTCATGAATACCCTCGAACCCTTTAATCATATCAACGTCGAGTATTTTGAAAAGCAGGAAAAGGGCATGGTACGACTGGATAACGCCGATATTGTGGAGACGAATTGCGGAATTGAGACGAGCCTGAAAAAGGCATGTACAGCAGGTTTTTTTACTGAACTGGTTGACAGACTGACAAAGGAAAGGGAAAGACACGATGAGCTTTTTCAAATCCTCAAAGAGGTGCTTCAACAGGTAAAACGGACAGAGCTAACCTACATGGAAATTCTCCACCACCACCTGAAAATGCTTGAGACTCTCGGATTTATGCCTAATTTCACTACCTGTGTGTATTGCGGCAGTAGGATGGACGAGGAAGAAAAGATATATTTTTCAAATGAAAGAGGCGGCATACTCTGCGCTTCGTGTTCACCTTCGCTGCCGCATAGAACTTACCAGACAGGTGTTATTGAGACAATTTTGTCTTTCCGCAGGCAGAGAAGAGAAATAGATGAGATGTCCTTAAGGGTAAAAGAGGAAGATGCGTTATATATGGAAGATACAAAAACCTATAGGTTTTTCGAGCGTGAGGTTCAGGACATCATGGAAGGTTTCATGTCCTACCACCTCGATGTAGAATTCAGGTCATACAGACTGCTGAAAAACTTTGTGCTCAAATAAGGCGGGTTTATGAAAAAAACAGTTCTCCTTTTTGTATTGTTGTGTATCGTGTATGTCAATGTTGCCGTGGCGCAGCAGTCGAACATTGAACCCCGTTTGACAGGCAGGAAACTGATTGTCGGTGTCATGGATGATCCTCCCTATACGATGAAGAACGAAGATGGGAGATGGACCGGCCTGAATATTGATATCCTTACCCATATTGCGCGCGAACTCAAGTTTGATTACGAGCTCAAAGAAATGACGCTCAAAGAAATAACCACTGCCCTGTATGAAGGTAAAATAGATCTGACGGTTATCGGGTTATTTGTCACCGCTGAGCGCGAAAAACTCTTCGATTTTACGGTGCCCATAGGCAGTTCCCGCATGGCAGTGATCACGCTTCCCCACGTCATTGATCATCCATTGTGGTCGGCAATCCGTGTCTTCTTCTCCTGGGGAATTATGAAGGCCATTATTGTGCTGTTGTTTGTTCTTGTCGTCATCGGCTTTCTATTCTGGCTTGTTGAACGGAAAAATAATCCGGAACATTTCGGCGGCGGTATTTTAAAGGGTATCTGTGCTGGGGTCTACTGGGTGGGGGCAACAATGGCTTCCGGCGTGTGTCTGGGCATCAATATAAAATCCCTGTCCGGGAGGATACTCGCCCTCTTATGGATGTTTGTATGCGCCGTTATTATAAGCGCCTTTATTGCTTCGCTTGCTTCTTCGCTGACTTTGGATGAACTTACATCTTCAATGGTCGATACGCACAGCCTCCGAAAAATGAAATTAGGTGCGATAACAGGGGGCACTTCGGCGGGTCTTATACAAAAAATGGGAGGGAAATGCACGCTTTTTGATAATGAAAAGGATGTTGTAAAGGCCTTGCTGGATAAAAAAATTGAGGGATTTATGTTTGACGAGATAACTTTGCACTACATTATAGATAGAGATTATCCGGGTAAATTTTCCCTATATTCTACAAATTTAAAGAGGTTTCAGTTTGCCTTCGGCATGCCGACAGGCAGCCCGCTGCGCAAACCCATCAACTCAGCTATTTTAAATGTTACCAATGATTCTCTGTGGGAGGTCCTTCTCGATAAATACGGGTTTAAGGAGAATTTTGAGAAAAAATCCGTATCGTCGAAAAAACGGAGAAACTGAGAAAGGCCGTCCACTAAGGGTACAGCACGAAAATTAATGGCAAAAAGCATGGATTTTATGTTATACAGAAACAGGAGAGAATGATATGTATTTTCAAGACCTTATATTTGAACTGCAGAGATTCTGGGCCGCAAAAGGATGTATAGTCCAGCAGCCTTATGATATGGAAGTCGGTGCTGGAACGTTTCATCCTGCTACCTTTTTGAGGTCTCTCGGCCCTGAGCCGTGGAATACCGCATATGTCCAGCCTTCAAGAAGACCGACGGACGGACGGTACGGCGAGAATCCAAACCGCCTTCAGCATTATTATCAGTTCCAGGTAATCATGAAGCCTTCTCCGAAGGATATTCAGGAGATCTACATCGACAGCCTGAGAAGCTTCGGCATTGACACATCGTATCATGATATCAGGTTTGTTGAGGATGATTGGGAGTCTCCAACCCTCGGGGCATGGGGTCTCGGCTGGGAGGTATGGCTCGACGGTATGGAAATCACCCAGTTTACATATTTCCAGCAGGTTGGTGGGATAAATCTTTCGCCGATTACCGTTGAAATTACTTACGGTATAGAAAGAATAGCCATGTACCTTCAGGATATTGACAATGTTTACAACATAAAATGGAATCAAAACGTTCTCTACGGGGATGTTTTTCTTGAACCCGAAAGGGAATTTTCCACGTACAACTTTGAAGAATCCGACCCGGCCATGCTCAGACAGTTTTTTGATATGTATGAACGCGAAGGCGAAAAACTTGCAAAGGGTAGAGGACTTATCTTTCCTTCATATGACTACTGCCTTAAGTGTTCGCATGCATTTAACCTGCTTGATGCAAGAGGGGCTGTGAGTGTTACCGAGCGTGCAAACTATATCGGACGCGTAAGGAACCTTGCAAAGATGTGTGCCGAACTTTACCTGAAGAAAAGAGAAGAGATGGGGTTCCCACTCTTGAAAAAATAGGTTCAAGGTTCAAGGTTTGTGGTTCAAGGTTTTTTGACATTGAACTTCGAACATTGAACATTGAACAAGTATGATGAGGTATATCCGTTGAAAACACTTTTGCTTGAAATTGGAACCGAGGAGATTCCGGCACGGTTTATTGAGCCCGAAAAGGAAGGTCTTCTGAAATTATTGCAGGACGGACTTAATAACCTCAGAATCAGCTACGGCAATATCGAGATCCTTGCTACGCCGCGGAGGATGGCAGCCTTTGTCTACGATACAGCCGAAAAACAGGAAGAAAGTGTTACTATAAAATTTGGGCCCCCTTATAACAGGGCATTTGACGAATCGGGAAATCCCACGAAGGCGGCAACGGGTTTTGCAAAATCCCAGAACGTACCCATGGAAGAGCTTAAAAAAGGCGAAAAAGACGGTATAGAGTTTATCACCGTTGAGAAGACCGAAACCGGAAGGTCTACAAAAGAGGTTCTTCCCGGTTTTCTTCAGGATACCATATCCCGTATTCCATTCCAGAAGAGGATGCGGTGGGGCAGCGAAAGCTTCGAATATGCACGGCCCATTCAGTGGCTTCTTGCCCTTCTGGGCGAAGAAATTATTCAGTTTGCTGTTGCTGATGTGAAGAGTGCAAATATAACATATTGCCATAGATTCCTTTCTCCGGGGCCGGTTGAGATCAAAAATCCTTCGGTTTACGTGGAAACGTTGAAAAGCAATTATGTAATCGCAGTAAAAGAAGAGCGGATGGAGATGATCCGGAAAGGGATCGGCACGATAGAGGCGCAGACAGGTGGTCAGGCCATAAGAGATAATGCCCTGATAAATGAAATACTTAATATTACGGAGTATCCATATCCACTGAAGGGCGGTTTCGAAAGAGAATTCCTTGCCATACCGAAAGAAGTCCTTGTCAATGTCATGAAAAGCCATCAGCGGTATATTCCCATTGAGGATAAAGACGGAAATCTCATGCCGTATTTTATATTCTTTGCAAATACTATCCCTGCGGAAGACAGGAATGTTGTAAAAGGGAACGAGAAGGTGTTGAGGGCTCGGCTTGCAGATGCCCGGTTCTTTTTTGAAGAGGACAAGAAGGTAAGACTCTTTGATTTGTATGATAAGCTCTCTTCTATCGTTTTTCATGTAAAACTTGGAACCTTGAGAGAAAAAACCGAAAGGGTAATGAACATTGCCCGGCATCTTTCTACTGTCCTTAATTTTGAAGGCATAGTACATATAGAGCGTGCAACAAGGATGATGAAGGCAGACCTCCTCACCCATATGGTAGGTGAATTCCCTGAGCTCCAGGGTGCCATGGGGAGGATATATGCGAAGAATCAGGGTGAGGACGATAATGTTGCCTGCGCCATTGAAGAACATTATCTGCCAAGCAGCGGCAACGGTGCCCTTCCGCAGTCAGCGCTGGGGGCGCTGGTGAGTATCGCCGATAAGATTGATTCCCTTACTTCATTTTTCTCCGTGGGGATCACTCCGACAGGAAATCTTGACCCCTTTGCACTGAGGAGACAGGCTCTTGGCATCATAAAAATTACCATCGAAAAAAAGCTCAATATTCCTATGGAAGCATTGATAAAAATTGCATATGACAGCGGTGACAGTATTCAAAAAAGACTGTCCTTTGAAGAAACAAGAGATACCCTCCTCGATTTCTTTATTACCCGGTTCAAATTTTCCATGATTGAAGAGGGGCGTAACCAGGAGTTTGTGGAGAGTGTATTGCCTTGTGTTGCCCGGGACATTCATGATGGCTATGCGAGGCTTATTACCCTGGAAACGCAGCAATCCATCGATGATTTCAAAAGACTCATGGTCGGTTTCAAGAGGGCTTATAATATTACGAAGGCCCTGACTGGAGACATGGAAATTGACGCCTCACTTCTTAAGGAAAAGGAAGAGAGCGTCCTTTTCGGCCTCTATGAATCAAAGAAAGAGGTATTCTATTCCTTTATGGAAAAGCGGAAATATGATGACGCACTGTCTGTTCTCGTCGGTTTTAAAGAGTCCATCGACAACTATTTTGATAAGGTTTTTGTCATGGACAAAGACGAGGCCATTAAGAATAACAGGCTTGCGCTTCTGAAGAAGATAAAAGACATGTTTTTGACATATGGAGATTTTTCAAAAATCAGAATAGAGTGAGGAGGGACAGATGGCGAAGACAAAATGGGTATATTTCTTTGGCGGTAAGAAGGCAGAAGCAGGTGAGAAACTGAAAAATCTTGTCGGAGGTAAGGGCGCGGGCCTTGCTGACATGGTCAATCTTGGTATACCGGTTCCACCGGGTTTTACAATCACTACCGAGGCATGTGTCTATTTTTATCAGAACGGGATGACTTTTCCTGACGGGCTCAAAGAGCAGGTAGTCGAGGATATGAAAAAGGTCGAAAAGGTTATGAAGATGGATTTTGGTGATCAGAAAAATCCTCTCCTCTTTTCCGTGCGTTCCGGGGCAAGAGTCAGCATGCCGGGCATGATGGACACCGTACTTAACCTCGGTTTAAACGATAAAACTGTAAGAGGTCTTGCCGGGCTTACGAAAAACGAACGCTTTGCTTATGACTGCTACAGGAGGTTTGTGCAGATGTACGGAGACGTTGTTCTCGGGCTCAAGCCGGAGAACAAGGATGAACGCGATCCTTTTGAAGAGGTCATTGAAGCGAAGAAGAAAGAGAAAAAGGTCGAATTCGACACGGAATTAACGGTGGAGGACCTGAAGGATCTCGTGGTGCGCTTCAAAAAGCTCATCAAAACCAAACTGAAAGTCAATTTCCCCGAGGACCCCTGGGAGCAGTTGTGGGGCGCCATTGGCGCAGTCTTTAAATCATGGAACACAGAGAGGGCCATCGCATACAGGGAGCTGAACGCTATCCCGGACACCTGGGGCACGGCTGTAAATGTCCAGTGTATGGTATTCGGGAATATGGGTGAGGGTTCCGGCACAGGCGTAGCTTTTACAAGAAGTCCGGCAACCGGTGATAACGAGTTCTACGGGGAGTATCTCCTCAACGCACAGGGCGAAGACGTGGTCGCAGGCATCCGGACGCCTCTTCCTATAAACAAAAAGCAGAAAACTGACAAGTCTGTCAAATCCCTTGAAGAGGTTATGCCGGATATATATGACCAGCTCATAGAGATTCGGGGAAGACTTGAGAAGAATTACAGGGAAATGCAGGACGTGGAATTTACCATACAGAAGGGAAAGCTATGGATGCTCCAGACGAGGAACGGGAAGAGGACGGCATTCGCTGAATTCAAGATTGCTATTGATATGGTCAAGGAGGGCTTGATCACCAAAGAAGAGGCCCTTATGAGGGTGAAACCTGATCAGTTGAGCCAGTTGATGCGGCCCATCTTTGATCCGAAAGATACAGAGAAGGCCCTGAAGGCGGGAAACATGGTAGCCAGAGGCTTGAATGCCGGCCCAGGGGCTGCCACCGGAAAGGTTGTATTCAATGCTGAAGACGCCGAGGCATGGGCAAAACGAGGGGAGGAGGTCATCCTTGTGAGGATAGAGACATCCCCTGAAGATCTGCGCGGCATGAATGCTGCCCAGGGCATCCTTACATCCACAGGCGGCGTATCCAGTCACGCTGCGCTGGTGGCAAGGCAGATGGGCAAAGTGTGCGTTGCCGGGTGCGGTGAGCTCGATATTGATTACAAGAAAAAGACGATTAAGATAAAGGGAAAGACAATTAAGGAAGGCGACTACATTTCTATCGACGGCACAACAGGCCAGGTTTTTGCGGGTCAGATAAAGACGATACCTTCCGAGATATTGAGGGTTCTTGTTGACAAAACGCTGAAGCCGAAGGATTCCCCCATTTATAAGGATTTTGAACTGCTCATGAAATGGGCGGACAGTGCCAGGAGACTCGGCATAAGAACGAATGCCGATGAGCCGAAGCAGGCCGAAATTGCAGTTGCCTTCGGGGCCGAAGGTATTGGCCTCTGCAGAACGGAGCACATGTTCTTCGAGGGTGAACGGATCGACGCGGTCAGGGAGATGATTGTGGCCGACGACCTGGAAGGGAGAAAAAAGGCCCTCAACAAGATTCTTCCCATGCAGAAGGAGGACTTCATAGGCCTATTTAAGGTGATGAACGGCCGTCCTGTCACCATCCGGACCCTTGACCCGCCTCTCCATGAGTTCCTGCCTCACACGGAAAAAGAGATAAAGACGCTGGCAAAGAAGAGCGGGACCCCCTATGAGACCCTTGTTGCGAAGATACAAAGTCTCCATGAGGCAAACCCGATGCTGGGACACAGGGGCTGCAGGCTCGGTATTGTTTTTCCTGAGATTACCGAGATGCAGGCGAGGGCCATTTTTGAGGCTGCCTGCGAGGTAAAGCAGGCCGGCATCAATGTGAAGCCCGAGGTGATGATACCTCTGGTAGGCTATGTAAACGAACTTGCCCTTCAGAAAGAAGTTGTCGACAGGGTGGCGAAAGAGGTCATGGAAAAGTGCGGTGTAAAGTTAGATTATTTGGTGGGCACCATGATTGAAGTACCGAGAGCTGTTGTTGCTGCCGGTGAGATTGCGAAGGTGGCCGAGTTTTTCTCCTTCGGTACCAATGACCTTACACAGACCACGATGGGCATGAGCAGGGACGATGCCGTAAAGTTCCTGCGGTACTATCTTGACAATGATGTTATTGCTTATGACCCGTTTCAGAGGATTGATGAAGATGGCGTCGGGGAACTTATGAAGATGGCCGTTGAACGGGGGAGAAAGACGAGAAAGAACCTGAAGATAGGCATCTGCGGTGAGCACGGCGGCGAGCCGAATTCAGTGGAATTCTGTCACAGGATCGGGCTTGACTACGTGAGCTGTTCACCTTACAGAGTAACAGTTGCAAAACTTGCCGCGGCACGGGCAGCTATACAATACAAGAAGTAACACACATTATATTATATGGAAGGGAGCGCAAAAAAGGTTCTGCTTCACATCTGCTGCGCTCCCTGCAGTATATACACACTGAAAAGGCTGAGAACGGATGGTGCTGAGGTGTCAGGTTATTTTTATAACCCCAACATCCATCCCTACACAGAATTTCTCAAAAGGCTTCAGACGCTCGAAAATTACGCCGGCGTTTCTCTTCTTCCACTCACTGTTGATAAAGACTATGATATTGAAAACTTCCTGAAGGGTGCCCTTGAATACGGGAAGAACAGATGTCTTTTCTGCTACAGGATGAGGCTGGAGAAGACATTCCAGAAGGGTGCGGAGGAGGGGTTTGATGCGGTCACCACTACGCTTCTCTACAGCAGATACCAGCGCCATGATGATATAAAGGCTGTCGGCGAGGAATTATCCGGCTCATACGGCATTGAGTTCCTGTATGAGGATTTCCGGAAGGGCTGGAATGAGGGGATCGAGGAGTCAAAGAGACTGAATATGTACAGGCAGCAATACTGTGGCTGCATCTTCAGCGAAAGGGACAGGTTTGAGAAGAAATAACTAAACCCGGATTTATCATTAGAATAACTATCGGTGTCGGGTAATCCCTCTCAAACACGTTCATTCCGCTCCGGCGGCTTCATTCGCTCGCGTTCGGCTTCGGAACTTTTGCTTACGCAAAAGACCCAGCTTCCTCGCCTCACGACGGTTTGCACCGGGATACCCCGACACCTTCCCAATGACAGATTTGGGCTAAATAAATGAAGTTGAGTTAGAAATGATATTCCTGGTTATTCTTATTTCTGTCTGTTGGGATCGGGAATATCTTCCCGAATCTTCCGTGAAAATTCAGGATCATTGCCTATCATGTGGGCTTTCTTGTTGATATAACCCCGTTTCTTGAGTTCCTCAAAAGGAATTCGGGTGTTGAGCACCCCTATTTCGTAGGCATACTGAGGGGCATACCCACTCAGGAGTATCTTCCAGTTGTATTGGGCACGGCTGCCGAATGCCCTTGCATGGCGAACAATGTTCGTCGTGCAGTTCGTCGTGAGGGTGTTGTACCATTCGGGTTTCTTCTTCATGCTGTTGATCTGGCGGATATACTCCATGAAGAATTTCCGGGCCCGTTCAGGATCCGTCTTGAACCGGAAGAGGTAGACATCCTCCTGGGGGTTCCGGTAATCGGTCCTCACGCGAATCAAGTCCCGTTCATCACCGGCAATGTAGGTCAGTTCGTACTGCTTGAAGAATCCTTTGATCGTTGAATAGTCTTCGCCCTGCTCCTTTCGCGTCTCTATCGAAAAGGCAATGTAATCTTTCCCCTCAAACCCGAAGCTGATCATGATATGGGCAATGGTATCACCCATCCAATACACGGCGAGGAGGTCTATGGAGTCGAGCTTTTTGAGGTCAAATGTCTTCGTATAGTACCGGACATCGAAATCCGTTTCAGTACGGTAGTTGAGGTTGCGAATATTGTGGATAGTTACCTCATCGCCATGAACCGTGGCATATGGTACAGTTGCAACGTCTCTCTGCCAGGTGCGGTCGTTCGACGCCGGAATCAGCAACCACCAGGTAACGATAGCGGCAAAGACCACAAGGAACCAAACCATGGTGCGCTTCCGCCCGGGCAGGAAGATGAATGCGGCAGCGGTAGTAAGGGCAAAAAAGGCAGAGATGAAGATCCTCAAAGGCGCACCGGGGATGTTCGACCAGTAGATGGCCATTGCTACCCATCCCGTCATGAGTGATACGGCAACGGCAAGAAGAACAATACCCCCGTACCGTATAATCGTTCTGGCAATGCCCATTATCAGGGTCCTTGAACTATTCCTCTCTAAATAAGTATCACTTTGTCAAACATCAATCATGGTCCTGCTGCTTTGCCGGTGCTGCATACCACTGCTCCTTCGGAACAATCTTCGGCTGCGCCGGATCGCCCCGGTAATTCGGCGACATGATCTGGACGCCATACTCGTTGAAGGCATCCTGTATGTTCCGGTGGAGCCTGGAATAGGTCTCAATCATAATATTCGGTTTATCCGTATAGACGTTTAGTTCATAGGCGACATAAAAATCCCCGAGTGACGTCTGAAGCACAAAAGGGGGCGGTTCAGTCAGCAAGCCCGGGGTGCGCCCGGCAGCCAGCAGAAGGAGGGCCTCGACCTGTCTCCACGGGGTATCGTAGCCGATGGTAACAGAGGTATGGAGGATCAAACCATGCTTTTTTGCGAGGGAACTGTAGTTGATAACATTGCTGTTCACCACCACAGAACTCGGCACGGTGATCTCTTCGTTCTTAATGGTACGCATGTGAATCACCTGGAGCCTTATTTCCGCTACGTCACCTACCAGATCACCGATCTTCACGCGGTCACCTACCTTGAAAACCCTTCTGTACGTCAGCATATATCCGGCCAGGATGTTGGCAAGGGCCGAACTGGAGCCGATAGAAAAGAGGACGCCGAGAAAGATGGAGACCCCCTTGAATGCAGGGGTGTTGGAACCTGGGATATATGGAAACGCCACAACAGCTGCAAAGGCAAGGACTAGCAGGCGGCAGATCTTATATGTTGGCTGAGCCCATTCCCGGTCAAATCCCTTGAACTCAACGGTACCTTCCTCTATCCCCGCAAAAAAGAGACGCATAAGCTTCAATACATACCAGGTAATTGCACCTATTATGGCAACAAAGAAGAGGTTCGGCACCTGAGACCACACAGCACGCCCTATTGCCCCGAGAGGCACAAGGATATAACTGGAAAGCTGGTGCGAAAAACCCGCAGTCCAAGGTAAGAAGCTCAAACAGAGGTGAACGTAAATATAGAAGAGGAAAAAAAAGATAAAAAAACGGAGGAGTTTCATGCCCCCCACAAGGAACATCCTGATCCTCTCCGGCTGGATAAGCTCAAGGGACTGTATATGGATGGAAACCTTCTTTGACTCTGCCCAGGCTTGAACCTTTCTGCTGATCATACGGTAAAACCGGTTTATACCATAGATAGAGGCGATGAGGAGGAAGGTGGCTATCAGGAAATAGAGTATGCCCATGAGCAGGCGTTTCATCGAATAGTCCTTCCGGTACTTCGATATGGCCTGGCGGAGTTTTTCATTGTACTCGTTAGCCAATACCTGTCTGGTCTTTCCCTCGGTCCTGGCGTCCTCTTCAAAGACCGTCATGATAAGCTTGTCCCTGGCGGTAATCAGGGTCATGGGGTCTTCGATATCCGATGTGACTACAGAGCTTACGGGGATGCTTCTGTCCTTTGCGATGGCCTCAATCCTTTCCGACAGGATCTGCGCCCTCTCCTGCGGGTCGAATCCCTTGACCACTTCCCGGATGTAATAGAGTGTTTCATTGCCGAGTACAACGGGGTAACCCTGCGGTTTGACCTCCTTTGGCTTGGCTGATGGATCGGTCTGCGCAAAAAGAGGAAAAGCCGTCATTGCAACAAGGAACATGACAAACCATACAAGGAAAAGGATGATGGGCTTTCTCGTCATTTTCTTCATCGCACCCCCTTAAAGAGTTTCACGGCGAACCGGCCCGTAACCTTCCACACCTTTGATTCAAACACCTTTTTTGCCGAGGTGTCAATAGTTATGCTGATCAGGATCTCCTTGCCTTTGATCCCATTCATCTTCCCCGGCCTTCCTCCTGCAGTTTATAGGCTCTCTCTGCAATGCGCACCAGTTCCCAATAGGGGGGACGATAGCCGTTTTTCTCCTCAAAAAGGACTGCTGATGCAAGCACCTCCTGCCTCAGCCGCTTGTGCATCTTGTCGAGTTCCGTGGCCCTCAGTGCCGGCCCGACGTTCATACCCTCCGGAACAGGCCCGACTTTTCCGAAACTGTTGAGCATAACGCTGTATGCCTTTGCCAGCCCGGCAGGGACAAGAAGGTAAGACGGATAGATAATACGGTCTCCCCTGTCGGCCCCCTCGAGCATCGCATCTACAATGGCATCGTCAACATGCGCTTGCCAGAGGGCATCCCTGTCCCGCCATTCAGCCACCACCGAGACCTGGGGATCATATTCCAGATCGGCAGGGGCCTGAGTCTCAAAGTTACGGACACCGAAGTCGCCGAGCCAGGTCACTACCCCCGGGGAAGACATGGTTGTAGTAATGCTCCAGAGGTTTATCCCGAAGGCGGAATAGGCTTGTGATGCCACCTCGGAACAGAATTGTTTGGACGGCTCTTTGAAATCCATGGCAAAGTCATAGGGTGTATGTCCATTCTTTACCCCATCGTATGCCATCTTTGCGGCGCGGTGCGGGAGCATCGGGTCTTTCACCATAAGCGGGTGGTCAGCCCTGACCCGCATCACCATGATGCGGAGTTTCACGTCCTTCAGATACTCCTCGAGGGACGATATAACCACGCCACGCTCAATGTGCGCCTCGATAATACTCGGCATATGCGTGGTCTCATCCACGTAGAGCAGCGCGATGTGCGAAAAGTTTCCAGGATAGTCATTGCCGCGTGCGATAAAAGCCGACGTCGGTGCTCCTCCGCGTGATACGAGGATATCACCGCTGTGGAGGTCACCTCCGGGACGTTGGAATGACGGGGTCTTTGAGAGTTCGTTTGTACCCGCTACGATTGCCGGAAAGGAATCCTTTGGCGCCTGCAGCATCACCTCTTCAAGGGCAGTCCTGCCGCCATACAGTAACCGATAGAGACGGTCACGCACCTTCCGGTCGCTGACATCCCATTTGATGGACTGCTTTTTGAGGGCATTCCGCACAGAAGTAATCAGTTTTATATACTCATCAATACGTCCGGGGCAGGCGGCCATCAGGGGACCCAGACTAAACAGGTTCGACTCCACCGCATCAAATATCTGGTCAGCGGGTTCGAGCTGTCCGCCGGCCATGACAGTAAGCTGCCGGTTCCCTTCCTGAAGACGTTGCTCTATCTCTGATGCGGCCCCGGGGCACCCGGCAGCGCGCGCATCGCGGAACCTTGTCTCGAGCGCCTGCCACATCTCGTTCTGGTTCCAGGCAAATGGGGTCTTGCCTGCACCGATCTTACGGGGAGTATCCTCTGCGGCGATCGACAGCATACCGTGTGACAGGAAAAGCATGACCGCAGCAATTATGAAATTTCTCTTAAAACACACAGACATATCTGTTCTCCTTGGATGGCCCTTACTTTTTGATCTTTGTGACCTTTGTCCCTTGCAGGCCAAGACCAGCCATAAGTCCTTGCTGATCAAAAATGAAGGCATATACATCGGACTTTGCTGTTGTTGTTGATATGCCGCCCGCCGCTCCACTGTCTAAAATGACAATGCTCGGCCCTGTGCCGAGCTCCCAGCCGTCGCTTCTGTTGATATACTTCACTGCCTCGTCTGTCATGAGGAACATTGCGTAGCCGTATTTCTGTACTCCGGCCTGCATGCCGTATGAGGCGGAAACAGTGCTATAGTAACCGATAGTTTTTCCGCCGCTCATAAGGGCGCCTTCTCCAAATTGTCCGCCCACAATAAAGCCGCCCTTAGTGATACTCGGGAAGATAAGGATTGCCTTTGCCTTTTCGCCCAGCGTTTTTGCAGAAGCAGATTGTGCGTACAGATTCTTCAGGACTCTTTTTGCGTCACGGTTGATTTCCGATGCCGATGCACCCTGCGAAATATCCGGACTCACAAACATGCCGAGAAAAAGTATAACAATGCATAAAATAATTGTGCATCGAACTGGTCTCATGATCGTATCTCCTTTTGTTTTACTTTGTATCAGTTTTTGCAAGCGGTATGACCCCTGCGAGTTCATACATAAGCACTGCATTGATTTTGTTCTCAATCTGGTAATACCGGGCCGTTTTTATATTTGATAAAGCCTTACGGAACTTGGGTAGGTATGCCTTGCGGAGTTCCATCTGGAGTCTCTCGATTGTCATGTACTCGTCAAGGAGTCCCTTCGCGGTCTCGTTGGTCATTTTATCATAAGCATCCGCGTAGTCATTGATCAATTTCAGTGTACGGGTACGAATAAGGAACAATTCCTTCTGATACTCCTCGTAAACCGGCCAGAAGACTTTCGATTCAGCTTTTGTAAGCTGCATGTTCTCCGCGACGAGCAGCTTCTTGTCTGCCTTGATTTTCTCAATAAAGACCTGCTGGTTATCAACGGGTTTATCCTGAGCCACCAGGGTGGTACTGCCAATAGCCAATAGTAATGCAGCCAGCAAGACCGTCAACAACCGGTTTCCTATTTTTCCACTTATTTTCTCAAAACACTTCATTTTTTTCTCCATTTTCTTTCCTCCATTCATTTTTTCGAGCTCCCGAGAAACTCTTCGTTTGTCATTGTCAGCCTGCCGACTTTGGCAGTCGCACTAATTGCATTTCCTTCATTAAAAACATCTTACCTCATTCACGGATCCTGCGGGAAAAATCAGGATCGCTGCCGATTGCGTGAGC
>CAYMTB010000059.1:0-16094 GCA_964393225.1 uncultured Syntrophorhabdaceae bacterium | reverse complement strand
ATAAAACATTATGATTATATAGCCTTATATAAGCCAGTCGGATATATGTCTGACTTAAAAGACCCGGCGGGCCGAAAATTAGCACGCGATTTAATCAAAACCGGGACAAAAATTTATCCAGTCGGCAGGTTGGATTATAATTCAGAAGGATTAATTATCTTCACAAATGATGGTGCTGTTGCAAATTGCATCATGCATCCGAAATTTAATGTAGAAAAAGAGTATCACGTAAAATTCAAAGGTAGATTGAATGATGATGATTTTATAAAAATAAAAAAAGGGTTGCTGATCGATGGGGTTTTATGCAGAATTAAATCAGTCAAATTTCTAAAATCATCAATTAAGAATAATTGGTACAAAATTATTATCACTGAAGGTCGCAACAGGATCATCAGAAAAATTGGTGAGCAAATTGACCATCATGTTCTCAAATTAAAGAGAGTCAGGATAGGAAACATAAAATTAGGTGATCTTGAGCCAGGGCAATGCAGATTCATTACCGAGAGTGAAATTAGACCGTTTAAAATGCCCTCAGATTGATTTTTAGGGGCGAAGTAAGGGTTGTATGCGTCTCAATGTATTTAAAACGATTGTAGGGGAATTTAGGTGGATAGACTGAAGGTGAGAAAACTGAGGGAAAAGATAAGGCTGTCAGTTTTTCATACCTTTATCAGTTAACATAATATCTCTTATCAGTACCATTAGAATTATCTATATTTCGTAGATGCAGCCCATGAGCCCATCCCCTCTTGATAAAACATATAACTTCAGGAAAAAGATGTGAGTAGGCTGAAGGAAAAGATGTTTCTTCTTTTTCTATGGAAGACTTATCACGTCAGAGGGACATGTGGAAGCGCAAAGTCCGCAGCTCACGCAGGCATCCTCCATTATATGGGCGATCGGCTCGCCTGTGGCGACATGGGGACCGAAGACAGCGATCACCTTTTCCCGTATTTGCATCTCTATAGCCTTCTGGGGACATGCGTCCTTACAGGACCCGCACCCGCTGCACCGTTCCTCGTTGACCAGTGGGAGAATCCTCTCCTCTTCAGCATCAAGGAGCATCTCGCCGAAGGCACCCAGAATCTCTCTCTTTTCCCATCTTTCTGCCCTCGGATGCCTTATGAAACCGACATGGTATTTTTTCCTTCCCCACCGCGTGGGATTCCATCTTAACTGAGGCTCGGAACGGTAAAGGGACAGAAACTCGCCATCTTTGAAGAGGTGTGCATAATCTTCAAAATTAATTACCCGGTCAACAGGCAGCGTGATCTCCCTGCCGGGGCCTTTAACAAGAGCCTTGCCTTCAGCAAAAGAGATCGTTTCTCCTTCTTCGAGATGAATGGCAATAATTCCCTCTCTTCTGGCCTCTTCGTATTCCAATTCGCCATAAGAAGGGGCGACCACATTCCTTGTTACCATATAGACAGTTTTCCCGTTACGCTTGAGGTCTCTCGCCATGTTAATAAACTTAGACGAGACAAACTCGTAGAAAATACGCATTCCTGGGTCATCGGATGTGATATAAAACAGGCAGGAATCGAAGTCGCCCTCCGGGCCGGCTAAAACTGGTGCCTCTTCTCTGTACAGCTTCTCATTGGATGTCGCAGCTTCGGATATTCCATCTCCGTTTGACGCCGCCCTGACACCTGCACCGAATCCAGTGAGAATAGAGTCTTTAATATTCATTGGTTCAAGGGCACCACCTGAGACGTATATGCCTTCTACATCTGTCTTCAGGGGTTCTTCCTCTTTCACGAATCTGTATTCGTTAAGGGAAAACCCGAATAGCTTGCTCAAGGATTCGAGCATAGGGTTAGGTCGAAGCCCGATAGCGAGAACCACATAATCAAAACGTTCTTCATTCATCTTTCCTTCAGCGAAATAACGCACATTGACCCCGGTTTCATCCTCGTCGAAATAGCGCGAATTAGCCCTGATAAAGGTCACGCCTGCATCCCTGTACACCTTCTCCAGGTAGAATTCCTGGCCAAAATACCTGAGGTCATTATAGAAGACCGTAATGGCAGGCTTTGCCCGCTGGAGGGTCCATTTGATCTCCCTTAAGGAATAGGAACAGCAAACGGAAGAACAAAGGGGATACTCTTTTGACCGGGAACCAACACATAGCACAAACGCCACCTTATTAAACGCCGCGGGCAGCTCCCCGTTTCGCTGGTCTATAATCTGATCATACTCCAGGCTTGTAAGGACTCTCTTTCCTTTATATTCTACAGGATCATACGGAGAAAGACCGGTTGCGATCACTACCCTGTCTGCAAACAGGGATCGCCCATCCTCAAGGGTGACCACAAAACGTCCTTCCTTTTTGTCCACGGCCGCAATTTTGCCCTGTTTAATTATAGTCAGTCGGGGATCGTCTACGATCTCGTCCAGAAATGTCTTGAACCCTACCCTACAATTTGCAATACGAGCCATGAGGCCACCCGGCTCCTCGGCACATTCGAGGACCGTAACGTCATGTTTCTTTTTCAGGGCAACTTTTGCGGCTGATATACCGCTTATACCGCCTCCGATGATCAGTATATTCATAAGGATTTGTTTTCTCCCATAACGTAAAGTAAAAGATCCGTGAGATAAATAACCTTCCTGCCCTCGGCAAATGTCTTCATCGCCATGTGGCAAAAGGGACAAAAGACAACAATGGTCCCTTTGGATTTGGTCAGAATCAGGTTGGAAAGCTTCCCGCTAACCCATTTGTTGAGGAAAAGCTGGTTGCCTCCGCAACAACGGTCCTTCATCTTCTCACCGTCAATATCGCCGCCGAATACGCTTATGGCATCTTCCATTATATTTTTGTTCCTGATGGAGCTCCCTTCGGGCCTCATGAGCAGACAGCCGTAATAGGGGAAAAAGACTTGGCCCTTGAGGTTATTTTTCTGTTCCATTTTTGAAAGGTTATCGCTATTCAAGAGCTCAAGGGGGCTAAGGATATTATAGGATTTGTCGGAATCGGCGTCTTTCAAATTTTTATAACAGGCAGGACAGGGCACCACGATCTCTCTATGCATTCCTTCTGCCTTTTTCAGGTTTTCACCGGAAATACTCAGCAGTTCGTTTCTGTCGCCATATTCCAAAGCGCCGCAGCAGTTCCAGTCAGGTATCTCCGTGAGGCTATGGCCGAGTTTTTTGCAAACTTGTCTCACACCCTGGTCAAGTTTCTTCGCTGAACCGGTGAGAGAACACCCCGGATAATATCCGTATTCCATATTACGACCTGCCTTCTTTAGAAGAGCTGCCACCCTTCAAAGTGTTTGAAGTGCTTAATCTTTTGACTTTATGGGGAAAGTGAAAACCCGCATATTCCATCCATTTCGGCAGATACTTTATATAACCGCCTTTCAGGAGATCAGGTGCTGACATCACCACCACAAAAGGCTCATACACCCTGCCCCAGATGTTCAGGGACATCTTGAATGCCTTTTCAAAACGGGCCTCTATACCAAGTGATTCCTTGACAGCCCGAACCACTTCCGGAATCCTGATCTGCCATGGGCACGCAGAGGTGCACCTGTAGCAGCTTGTGCAATAACGCACAAGAGGATTATCCGCCTTTATTTCTTCGCCCATAAACACCTTAAGGAGAAATTCCTGAGGGTTCATGTCTATGTTGAGGTCATTGATCGTACATACGGAGGCGCATACCTTGCACCCCATACACACAGAGAAATCTTCGCGCCGGTGGCCGGCCAATTCCATGATATGATCAGTCGTCTGCATTTTTCAACTCTTCCTCAAGAAAGGTAACATAGGGAATTGGTTCATCGAAACTTCTTCCCGACATATAGGAGAATATGCCCTGAAGCCGTTCTGATACACCTTTGAAGTATTTTGTCAGAGGGATTCCTTCCGGACAGGCCTCTTCACAGGCACCGCAGCCCACACATGTCTGGGATACATGGTACATGCGCACAAAGTGGAAAAGTTCCTTTCCCTGGGGCATAGCTATGGAACCTGTCATAAATATCTTATTAAGGAGCGCGTCTCCTTTGGGAAGGTACTCATCCCCGTTAAAAACACAGTCGATGCAGTAACATACCGGACACATATTTCGGCAGTTCTTGCACATGATACACTTTGAGAAATCCTCGGCAAAACGCTTCAGATCACTCTCAAACTGTGCTATTTTCTCATTTGGAGCAAGGGCCATCTCTGCTGTCGTTGTTTCTTCAGACTCACCCTCCAGGGACGAAAGAAAGGACTCACCTTTTTCCGTATAGGGAATTGCCCACAAAGCACCAGATTTATCAATCCGTATGCCTGCGTCGCCTACTACACCACGTCTTTCCCGACACATGCTGCATGCCCAGCGCATTTTGGAAGGGTCCTTAAAATAGTCCCTTATTCCCGCAGCGTCTGTCGGGAGATCGCCAACCTTTTCCTTTGATGAAACTGCCCCATAACAGTCTATAGAAACAGCGGTTATCTTCTCCCGCTCAATCTGGGTCAACTTGACCAATTCGCCGTAAGCCCTTATCTCGCAGGGTCGAAGGAGGAGAATAATGTCCGTTGCCTTAGAGAAGAGCCGGCGGAGATAGAGGGCGCCGTTCGTACTGAACTCGGGATTGAAGAGGGTGAAATGATCAAGACTGTTTTTAAAGATTCTGTGTCCGATACCTTTATCAGTCTTTTCAAATCCCAGGACCAGGCGTTGATCATCCTCCAAAAACCGGCCAAGAACCGCCTCAAGATTATCTTCTTTAATTTTCTTTGCGCGCATTTTTCCTTTCCTTTATCTCGTTATACATGCCCGTAACCTTCTCCACAAAGCGCCTCGCCTCAGCCGCGCTGACCCAGAAGAGTTTCAATTTGTCTTTCATGGCAAATACATCAAGCATCTCCTTCAGTGCGGCTATTTTTCTTCTTGTATAGAAATTTCCCTTAATAAAGTGGCAGTCACCTGGATGGCATCCGGCAACAAAAACTCCGTCTGCCCCTTCGAAGATCGCCTTTATCACAAAGGCCGGATCAACCCTGCTTGAACATGGCACCTGTATCAGCTTTACTCCATCAGGGTATTTCAGCCTCAAGCTTCCCGCCATCTCAGAAGCCTTGAATGTACAGAAGGAACATGCAAATCCTATGATTTCCGGTTTCTTTTCAGTCTCATCTTCCGACATCTTTCCTCCACAAAGTCAGTGTTGAGTTATGGGTTTTGAGTTTTGAGTTGAAAGGCTTTTACCCAACAAGCAACACTCAAAACTCAACACTGTTTTCAAATCGCTCCCGTCAATGCGCTTATCTCATCGTCGATAATCGAATCAACGTATCCTATCAAACCAATCGCAGAGGACGGACATGTGGCGTTACAAAGACCGCAACCCATACAAGCCGCTTCCTCCACATGAACTACCCTCTTCTCTTCATCAAACTTTATCGCCTTGGCAACACAGGCCGTTTCACACATCCTGCATCCACTGCACCTCTTCGGATCAACAGAGGAGATGAAGGGGTCTACAAAGGCGTATCCCAGGTTCAAAAACCCGTAAAGCTTGAGTGCCGATGCCCTGCCATGATTGATTGACTCTTCCACATCCTTCGGACCGGAGCAGGACCCGGCAATAAGTATCCCCTTTACCGCCGTATCAAAAGGCCGCAGCTTAATATGGGCCTCGAGGAAGAATTTATCCTTATCGAGTGTAATCTTGAGGAGCGATGAGATTAGCTTACTGTCCTCCGGGGAAGACATACCTATTGAGAGGACTGCAAGGTCAAACTCCCGCTCAAAGGGTTCGCCGAAAAGCGTATCCTCACCCCGTATGATCAGTCCTTCGGGTGTCGGTATAATCTCGGCAATGTTACTCCTCGTAAAGAGTACACCTTTTTCCTGGGTATCCTCATAGAACTCCTCTCCGCCTTTCGGATGAGCCCTCACGTCCATATAAAAGGATTCCACGTATGAATCTTTGTAGTTATCCTTTATTGCATCCCCCACGCGGAGCGCATTGATACAGCAGACCCTTGAACAGTATGCCTTTCCAATCTGCTCATCCCTCGAACCCACGCAATGAAGGATAGCAATCCTCGGTTTCTCAGGCAAGGCCAAAGCATCTTTACTTTGCTCAAATTCGAGGGTCGTCACAATCCTCTCATCCTTCCCATAGTTAAGTTCAGGCTTTAGCCGGGGATCAAATGGTGAGAATCCTATTGCCACAACCACCCCGCCTGCCGTGATCTTTGTCTCGCCTGCCGTTGTTTTGAGCACCGCTTCATAATTTCCGAAGAAACCACCAAAGGATTCGATCGTCGCTGAGGTAAAGATTTCTACATTTTCCGATGACTCAAGGTCCTTTACCATATCTGCCACTATTGCGGAACCATTTTCACCTATGGGCCACACGTTCTTCAGGCTCCTTACGTGGCCGCCCAGTTCCGCTTCTTTCTCCACAAGATAAACGTGGATACCCATTCTTGAGAGAAAAATCGCTGCGCTCAAACCTGACACACCGCCTCCTATAATGAGGGCAGATTTGGTTACATCGACAATCTTTTCCTCAAGTGGCACATAATGGGACGCCCCGTAAAGACCGGAAAGAATCAACCTTCTTGCCTTTTCCGTATTCTCCTCGATATCATCACCGACCCACGAGCAGTGCTCCCTGATGCTCACTCTACGCAATAGAAAGGGGTTTAGATTTGATTTTCTGAGCACGTCTTTAAACAGCTCCCCGTGGAGTCCTGGGGTGCATGATGCGACAAGGACACGGTCAAGACCATATTTCTCAATACTCTCTTTAATCATATCCTGACCAGGCTCGGAGCAGACAAAAGGATAGTCCTCGGAAACCGTGACACCTATGAATTTTCTGAAATAGGCACTCAGCCTCTTTACATCGATGGTATGCTTGATATTATGGCCGCAGTGGCAGATGAATATACCTGTCTTCATGGTTTGACCCCGGTTCGGAGTTCAGAGTTCGGAGTTAACTGTTCACTATTCACTGGTTTATATACTCCATGCATCTCGATGACGCCTCCCCGCCTGATGCAACGGTATCAGGAACGTCTTTGGGGCCTGATCCCATGCCGCAGACAAAAATACCGTCTACATTTGTCTTCGATGGAGCCACCGAATTTGCTTTAATAAATCCGTATTCATCTCTATCTATGGACATGATATTGCAGAGTTCTTCGGTCTCCTTCCGTGGTCTCACCCCTGTGGCAAGGACAACAAGGTCAACCTCTATCTCGCGCATTTCACCGCTCAGCATATCCTCAACCCTCACGAGTAGCCCATCTTTGCCCTGCACTACCTCTCCGGGGATACCTCTCATATAAAGAATACCGTTCTCCTGGGTACTCTTATAAAACTCCTCATAGTTCTTACCGTAGGCCCTCACATCGATATAGGAAATGTAAATCTCTGCATCCCGTATCCTGTCTTTAACGATGCTTGCATGTTTTGCCGTATACATGCAGCATACCCGGGAGCAATAACGGGCGCCGCTCTGCCTGTCTCTCGATCCAACACACTGTATAAAAAAGAAGCGCTTCGGCGTTTTCCCATTTAAGAGAATATCCCCCCCTGTAGGCCCAGTGACTGAGCAGATCCTTTCAAACTCAATGCCCGTTATCACCCCTTCCAGAGTGCCATACCCGTATTCCCGTTTCTCCGTGGGATCATAGAGGTCAAATCCAGGGGCGAGAACTATGCTATCAACATCCAAATCAACGATTTCATCTTTCATGCTGTGATCAACAGCCCCCACCTCACAACGTCTCTCACATTCCCCGCACTGGATACATCCCTCAATCTGACCGGCCAGACACCGGCCGGCTTCAGTCATAGCCTCGTCTGCGCTATAACCAAGTGCTACTTCACAAAAATTGCTCACTCTCTGATCAATCTCTTCCTCAGGCATGAGAATCCGGTCTGCCTTGGTTACCCATGTCGAAAGTTCTTTAACTTCATCTTCGGATAATTTTTCCGGCTTTGCATCTATACTATCTGCGACTATCGTATCTCCCTTCAGAAACTTAATAATGGAACGGGCTGCTTTCTTGCCTGCTGCAATGGCGTCAACCACATAGGCAGGTCCTGTAGTAACATCACCACCCGCAAATACGCCTTCTACGCTGGTTGTGCAGGTAACAGGGTCAGCCTCAACCGTTCCGTTCTTCCTCAGTTTAACACCAAGAGGATTAAGGAAATCGGTCTCTGTCGCCTGGCCGAGAGCAGTAATTACCGTATCAACAGGCACTGAAAATTCAGAACCCTTTATCTCTACCGGCCGTCTCCGCCCGCTTGCATCAGGTTCGCCAAGCTCCATACGAATACACTCTGCTGCCGATACCTTTCCGTTGCTGCCATTAAACCTCACCGGTGTTGCAAGAAACTCTATTATAATCCCTTCATGTATAAGGGCCTCAACTTCTTCATTGGCCGCCGGCATCTCCTGGCGGGTTCTACGATAGATCAACGTCACCTCTTCACTTCCAAGACGTTTGGCTGTTCTCGCACAATCAACCGCCGTATTGCCGCCCCCTATCACTGCCACCTTTTTTCCTGTTTCAAGGGATTCTCCCTTATTGACAGCCCGCAGAAACCTGAGCCCATCCATAATACCGGAAATGTCCTCCCCTTCCACGCCAAGCCTGATTCCTACAGGGGCACCGGTACCGACAAAAATGGCCTCATAATCATTCTTCAGGGTTGCGGCATCCATATTTTTGCCGATCTCAATACTGCACTCAATTTTTACACCCATCCGCCTTATATATCCGATCTCTTTATCAAGCTCCGCCTTCGGCAAACGGTATTCCGGTATTGCATACCGCAGCATGCCGCCCGGCTCTGGAAGGGTCTCAAAGACCGTCACATCATGCCCTTCCATGGCAAGGTCATGGGCACAGGAAAGTCCTGCCGGTCCGGCGCCGATGACCGCCACCTTCCTCTCCGTCGTTTGTACCTGGGGCGGTTCAAGGGTATCGAGGTCAAACCGGTCAACAGCAGACCGCTTCAGATCACGGATCGCCAGAGGAGAATCGAGTTGTCCCCTGTTACACGCGCCCTCACAGGGTGCGTAACAGACCCTCCCGCATGAGGAGGGAAAAGGGTTCGTCTCCCTGATAAGCATGTAGGCGTCCTCAAACCTCCCCTCACTGATATGCTTCAGATATCCGAGCACATTTGTATGGATGGGACAGGCATCAACACATGCCGCCTTACAGGGACGATCCGTCCGTTTATCTATACTTGCTTTATTCGGTATGGCCTGGGGAAAGGGTATGTATATGGCCTTCCGGGGTCCCGTACCCATATTGAATTCACTCTTCATCACTACGGGACAGCCGGGAGAGCAACTGCCGCAGGCTGTACACTTTTTAATATCCACGTAGCGGGTTTTCTTTAATATGGTAACCGTGAAACCTTTCCCGTTCTTTTTGATTGCCACAGGTTTTGCCCACGAAAGAAGATCAATCTTTTTCTGAAGGGCTACCTCCACCATTTTGGGCGAAAGTGTGCATGTTGAACAATCAAGGGTAGGAAAGGTCTTGTCCAACTGGATCATCCTGCCGCCGATGGAAGGACCTTGCTCAAGCATCGTCACGTTTACACCACAGGATGCTGTCTCAAGAGCAGCTGTTATGCCGCCAATTCCGCCACCAACCACAAGTACATTAGCCATAATAAATCCTTATCCATTCACAGATGATTAGATGATTGGAAGTTTGGCTAAACCTCTAACCCTCTAACCTTCTGCTTTTTATCCTTTCACTATTTCTTTCAATTTGTCTCTTACTTTATGTATATCCCCGATAATCCCATAATGTGCATACTGGAAAATAGGTGCTTCCGCATCTTTGTTCACGGCAATGATACAATCTGAATCTTTCATACCTGCGATGTGCTGAAATGCACCGCTTATACCCATAGCAAGATAAACCTTGGGCTTGACTGTTTTTCCGGAAGTACCTACCTGCCTTACCTTGGGAAGCCACATTTTATCAATTACCGGCCTTGAACCGGAAAGCGTTGCCTTCAGAAGGTCTGCAAGTTCTTCGTAGTCCGGTATTTCATCTTTGTTTCCAATCCCCCTGCCAACGGAAAGAAGGAAATCGGCCTTTGTAATATCGATCTCCGTCTTTTCTTCTTCCACATACTCTATAAAACTTCTCCCTTCGGCAACAGGGATGCCATCAATTGTTTCGTCAATAGGAGATGATGTCTTTTCAACAGCATACTCCTTAAAACTGCCGCTCCTTACCGTAATGACAAAGGGTCCTTCTCCTGTCTGCTTGAACTCACCAAATATCTTATCCGAGTAATAGCTTTTGTACAAAACACCTTTTTCTTTATCAAATCCGTTCACATCAGTGATAAGAGGCAGGTTTAAATATCCTGCCACATAAGACGCAAGCTCGGCGCCTGAAGACGAATGGGTAAAAACTATAATATCAGGCTTTCCGCTGAAATCCATAACTGTTTTTATTACACCAACTATATTTAAAGGGTTAAGGAAAATAGCCTCTTCCAGCTTAATTTTAATAATGGTGTTCACCAGTTTTTCATTCATCGTGTATGTGCTATCAGGAATAAGAAGGGAAACATCCTTTCCCATAAGGGCAGACAGACCTATGGCATCCAGGTTCCTTTCTTCAAAAACACCGCGCCTTACTTCAGCCACAATTAGTGCATAGCTCATTGAAACACCCCCTTTTCTTTTAAAATTCCGAGAAGGTCTTTACACATGCCGTCAAGTTCGCCGGAAAGCATTGTTGCCCCTCCCTTTTTTGGCGGGTAAACCCATTTTACAACCTCTATCATACTGTTCAGATTCTCTTCGTACTCTTTTGCCTTAAAGAATTTACGCTCTACCTTGGAAGCCTTTCTGATCCCCATTATTGAGACATACCGCGGCTCGTTGATTCCTGTCTGAATTGATATAACGCAGGGAAGCGATACCTTCACTCGCTCCTGGAGACCTCCTTCAAGTTCTCTCCTCACTATCATGTGGTCACTTTCAATGGAGTCGATACCGATAACCATGGACGCGAAGGGAAGTCCCAGCTTGGCGGCGAGAATACCACCCACTGCAGCAAACTGATCATCCTCCGATTGTACGCCGGTAAAAATCGCATCAAAAGGAACATTTTCTTTTTTCAGGAAATTCTGCATCAATGTTGCTCGCGCATTGGGATCATGAAGAACATCCCCGGTCTCAACAAGGAAACCATCCTTGGCGCCCATGGCGATAGCCCTTCTCAAGACCTCGTCAGATTCGGCATCGCCGACGGAGACTGCCGTTACAGCGCCGCCAGACTTTTCAACGATGCGCACGGCCTCTTCAACCGAGTAGTTGTCCCAGTCGTTCACTTTGAAAGGCACTTTTGAGAGGTCGATCCCCTGCCCTTCATCAATAATGCGTAATTCCTCTTCCTGTGTTGCAGGCACCCTTTTCGTGAAAACCAATATATTCATCTTATAACACCTCCATAAGTATCTCTGAAAGCTCTTTCACTTTTATCCCTTTTTCCGTTGCCGGATCTTCAAGGGTCATAACACAGAAAGGACAGCTTGTCGCAATCTCTTCAGCCCCTTTGTCAACTGCCTCCTGGACGCGCACCTCGGCATTTCTATGGTAGGTAGTCTCTACCTCAAAAAACATCCTTCCGCCGCCGCCCTCGCAACACATGGAGTTTTCTCTCGATCTTGAAAATTCCATCAATTCAAGCCCTTCTATAGTCTTGAGTATGTCCCTCGGCTCATCAAATATACCATTCTGTTTCCCCAGGAAACAGGGGTCATGGTAGATGACCTTTTTATTATAAGCCCCCTTGGGAATAATGGAACCCTCTTTAATCATCGGCGCTAAAAGCTCTGTGTAGTGGGATATCTTGATTCCCAGGTCGCCGTACTCTTTTTTGAGCGCATTCATGCAGTGGGGGGAAAGGGCAACAATCTCCTTTACTCCATACTCTTCGAATGCAGCTTTATTCTCTTCCTGAAGCTCCTCAAAAAGACCCGACTCCCCTATCCTTCGTATCTCGTTGCCGCAGCAAGCCTCTTCTTCACCGAGAACACCGAATTCTACACCGCCCTTATTTAGTATCCTTGCCACGTTCTGAGGTATAACCATACACCGCGGATCATAAGCCTGAATGCAGCATGTAAAAAGCAGCCTCTTTGATTCAGTCTCACTGACATGAGGAACATCAATGTCAAGTTTGCCGAACCAGGCGCCCCTCTTGGCCCGTGATTTGCCCCAGGGGTTCTTCTGTACCATAGTGTTTTCAAGAGCTTTCTGAATAGTCACAGGGATCGATCCATCTTCCACTAAAGCAGATCTCATTTCGATGATCACCTCAGAAGGCTTTACATCCCGCGGGCACCTTATTGTACAAGCGCCGCATGATGTGCAATACCAAGGCATAGATTCCGCGACCGCACTCTGGAATTGTTTTTTTCTCATAAGCATACGTATGTTGAAAGGTGTTTTCCCTGCTTCAGGGCAGCTTCCTGTACATTTTCCGCATTGTATGCATGTCAACACCCTGGTCTGGGTCTGGCTAATCATAATATGTATACCTCTCTGTTTGCTCTCATCATAAGTTAGTATTTTGCAATTTATGTACCATAAAGAAATCCATAAAAACAGACCATTTTTCAGCAAATAACGGGTAAAACATAATCTTGGTGTGTATAATAACGATACATTTGGTTCCTTTCAGTACATCCTTTGCCAGGCGGAAAACTCAAGAACAAATCATTTCCTCAGCTTCTTTAAATGGCACGGCAATTGCTAAATAATTATACATGATCATAAGCGGCGGAAAAAAGATTAATCCCGGGGAGATAAAGGAAGTCCTCTACATGTTCCCCGGTATAGTCAAGGCAGAGGTAATAGGAGTGCCTGACGATCTCCTGGGAGAAGCGGTAATTGCCCTTGTTGTTATGAGAGAAGGAATAACCGTTTCTGAGGCAGATATTATAAAATTCTGCGGAGATTACCTTGCAGATTATAAAAAACCGAAGTCAATCGAGTTCTACAGGGTCCTCCCTGAAAATGTTTGTTCATGAAGAACCCTGCGTCGCATCATGATCTCTTATACAGATTACCACACCTTTTTTAACAATTCTGATCCTATAATGGCTTTTTCAACCTCTTTTGAGCCTTCATAGATTTCAACGATCTTTGCGTCTCTGTAAAACCTCTGTATATCATATTCGCTTATGTATCCATATCCGCCGTGGAGCTGCAGGGACTGATTCGTTACATATACCGCTGTATCCCCTGCATTCCATTTTGCCATGGAAATCAGCATCGGGTCGGGTTTTCCTTTATCCACCGAATGTGCTGCCCTCCAGTAAAGGCTTCTGGCAGACTCGATCCTTGTTGCCATCTCCGCAAGCATAAACTGTATTCCCTGCAAGCGGGAAAGTGTCCCCCCGAAGGCCTTCCTCTTCTTTACGTGCGATATGGCCAGTTCGAGCGCTCCCTGCGCGACGCCAACACCCTGGGCTGCCACGTGATTTCGTGTCTTGTTAAAAAAATCCATAAGCTGGTAAAACCCCTGCCCTTCTTTTCCCACGAGATTTGTTATTGGCGCTTCAATATTGCTCAGGCTTATTTCTGTTGTATTTGATGCCCTGATTCCCAGTTTCCCGTGTATCTTAGATGCCTCATATCCTGGCTGATTCGTATCTATAAGTATTGCGCTGTGTCTTTTATGCGTATTCTTCTCGTCGGGATCGGTGAGACAGAGTAGGAGGAGGTAGTTCGCCAGAGACCCGTTTGTGGTGAACATCTTTGATCCGTTGATGATATATTTGTCACCTTTCTTTTCAGCCCGCGTTTTGATGCCTGCCGCGTCGCTGCCAGCGTCGGCTTCAGTAATACCGAAACCCATGATAGCCTCTCCTCTTACAAGGGGAGGCAGATATTTTTTTTTAAGCTCTTCACTGCCGAAGGCCTGTATCATTTCAGAACCAAAGGTGCAGGATAGGACCGCCTGCCCGCATCCGGGGTCAACCCGCCAGAATTCCTCTGCTATTAAGGAATGTTCAAAATATCCCAATCCTGCTCCTTCATACTCCTCTTTAATAAATGTGCCTACAAAGCCGTTTTCACAGGCCTTTTTCCATATTGACAGATCAAATTCCTCTTTCTCATCAAATTCCTTTGCCCTTTCCCTGAACTCTCCTTCGGCAAATTCACGCGCTGCCTGCTTGATGTCCAATTGCTCCCGGTTTAGTTCCATGTGTATCTCCTTAGTGTGTAATGTTTTAAACCAATATATGAATGGTTCATTAAACCGGATTTCCCTCCGTTTACCTACAGGAGAATGTTGGGGGCATGTCGTCCCTGGAAGGAAACCCGTCTTTTTTTAGTTTATTCTCCACCCTTCATCAAACGAAAGGCTGAAACCTGCTTCTTTTTCTTCCACAAGGTTTTCCAGTTTCAAAAGTGTTTCTCCGAAAGGTGTGGGTGTATAATACGCTTTATATTTCACAGTACGGATCTGCTTGCCGCTTCCAAGATCGGTAACTTCTACCTTTTCTACCTTTGCCAGCATAACCGCCATGCTTTTATCTTGTTTCTTTATAAAAGGCGTGGATTTTTCATTAAAAGAAACATAGGTGCAGCCGCTTTGCTGATCGCTGTAAATCTTCAGCAGGTCTTTTTCGGCAAGTTTTACAAGGCCGTCCTGCTGTTCCTTTGACCCTTTACAAAATGCCTGATATTGCTGAGGCGTTGCTGAGGGTTCTCTCTCTGCATAATCAAGGGCTTTCCCTGAAACCTTTAAAAAAGAAACAGGGTCGCTCTTGATGCTATCCATGATAGCCTTTCCTGCCCTGGCGTTATCAAACTGCCCTGCGCTGCTGCCGCCTCCGCCCCCGCATGCACCTGCCAGAAAAGCCATCATGACCATAACTGAAAACACCTTGAATCTGTCTCTATCTATTATCTTCATAATCCATCCTTTGTTTTTGTCCTTTAATGTAGAGCCGGGTTTTTTTCATCCATAAATGAGGGGAATGGAGGTAAAGCCCGGCTCTTTTTTTAGACGACTATGCCGTCTGGGGAACTTTCATTATAAACCCTTCCTTTCCTGCAGCAGCCCATTATTTTGCCTGTGCAGTTTGGACCTGAGCAGGAATCTTGAGGCTCTCTCTTTCTGCCCGTTCTTTGGCTGTATAATCTTCTATGTAATCCTCAAGTTCATCGAAAAACTTATGCTGTATCTCCTTCGGTACCGGTGCCGTCATGAAACTCACGACTATATAGAGAATTGTATTCATAAGAAGGGGCACGAATATGGGATGAAAACCAAGTAGCAGCGGTTTATAGAAGAACGACCCGACTATGAGCAGGAATAAGCCTACGACCAATCCTGTTATGGCCCCTTGCTTGGTGCCCCGTTTCCACAGGACCCCTCCAAGAAGGGCGGGCAGCCACATCGCAAAACCAGGTGACGCAATATTGCTGAGCAGCAAACCCAGTTCTGCCGGCCTTGCCATTGCCAGGGCAAAACTTATCACGGCAGCACCTACCATGGCCAAACGCGACCACAGGATCAGGGCCTTATCGCTTGCCTTTGTCATAGCAAAGATAATATCACGTGACACAAAAAGTCCCGTTACCATCAATTGTGTTGCCACAGTCGATATGGCTGCTGCGAGCACAGCAAGGAGCGTACCGCCGGCTGCCCAGACAGGGAGGTATCTTGTAATTGCCATCTGAACTACTGCATCTGCTGCTTTTCCTTTCAGCCCGGGGATGAGGATCGGCGTGATAAGATAGCCCCAGATAGCAGCAATGTTGCAGAAGAATATAGAAAACAGAAGCATTGCAATGGCTGTTTTACGCACCACCACAAGACTTTTGGCCTGCATGGTTCCTATCACAATATGCGGCCAAGCGAGGACGGTCATACCTGCCAGTGCAAGACCCATAAGACTCTGTGTTGTCCATGCTTTTACCGGCCCCGGTACACCGAGCATACCTTTCTTGATGGTTTCTACCTTGGCGGCCATGGCTGTAAGGCTCGTATTGTCAGTAACTACCATAATCCATACGAGGAAACCCCAGAATGTTACGGTAAAAATAATACCCAGGAGTACATTAAGC
>CAYMTB010000058.1:0-16100 GCA_964393225.1 uncultured Syntrophorhabdaceae bacterium | reverse complement strand
CTTTTCTCTGTCATCAAAGCCATGCATTCTTCGACGGAAGATGCCGGGTTGACAGCAAAAAGCTCACTAGTCATGATTTCCTTGACGTATGTTTCTTTTGAAGATCTGCCTTTCAGGAATACCTTTCTTGCATAATCGCGCTCAGTGAGTATGCCCTCGACCTTCCCTTTATCGTTTATCACCATCAGAGCGCCGACCCCCTTCTCACTCATAAGCTCCAGGGAACGGTATACAATAGCATCAGGTGAAATTGACCAAACATCACGCCCCTTCTTTTCTAAAATCTTTCCAACTTTTTCCATATGGCGCTCCTTTTTTAAGATACTTGTTATCAAAATAAAATATAAAAAAAAGAATTATTATGCAAGGGTTATTTTTCCCTTTGCAGCCACTGAATATTATCTGAATATTGGTATTCCTGCAAGGCACAATTTTAAGATTTTTAACATTGACATTACTTTTGTAAATAAATTATGTTAAATCTAAGTCAAACAGACTAAACTAAACAATCATCTTCCAATAAAGTATTAAAAGGAGCATATTATGGAGCAAATTACCTTAACAATCGACGGGCGTACCGTACGGGGAGAGAAGGGCCAAACTGTTCTCGAGGTTGCACTAAAGAGCGGAATAAATGTTCCTTATCTATGCTATCACCCGAAGATAAGCAAAACAGGTGCGTGTCGCGTGTGTCTTGTCAGAATTAACGGGACAATGCTTAAAGCCTCCTGTGTGGAGCCAATAACTGAAGGAATGACGGTTATAACAGAAGATGAAGAGATTATAAAAATAAGAAAATGGATTTTAGAGTTGCTCCTCTCTGATGGCGACCACAACTGTTTGTATTGCGATGCGAATGGTGCGTGTGAATTCCAGACCCTGATTCAACGGTATGATATTGGCGAAGTCAAGCCTGACCGTCAGAGGGATGTCAAAGAGATCGACTACGAGTCAAGCAACGCCTTAAGAAGAAACGAGAACAGGTGTATACTCTGCGGGAGATGCGTGAAAGGATGTAAGGAGATTCAGGTATCCAACGTATGGAGCTTTGCTGAAAGAGGGAGCCATACCCACCTTGTTTCAGATGATGGAAAGAAGATAGGTGAATCGAGCTGCGTAAAATGCGGGACCTGTGCCCAATTGTGTCCCACCGGTGCGATCAAATTTCAGACAGTTTCAGGAAAGGGCGCAAACTGGGAACTTACGAGTACACCGAGCATCTGTATATACTGCGGGGTAGGGTGCAAGATTGACTTCTACAAAAACAGGGAAGGCGTTCTCGTTAAGGCTATGGGAAACAATACCGGCCCTAATAATGGACACCTTTGTGTAAAAGGGAGGTTTGGTTTTGATTTTGTTCAGAGTGAAAAAAGACTGACTACGCCGCTTATCAGGAAAAACGGCGTCCTTGAGGAGGCAAGTTGGGACGAAGCACTTGATCTTGTTGCGACACGGTTAACAGAGATAAAGGAAAAGTATGGTTCTGACTCTATAGGTTCTTTATCCTCGGCAAAATGTACCAACGAAGAGAACTATCTTATGCAGAAATTTATGCGCGCTGTGATCGGGACGAATAACGTTGATCACTGCGCACGTCTCTGACACAGCTCAACTGTCGCCGGTCTGGCGGCTGTGTTCGGTTCAGGAGCAATGACAAATTCTATACGGGAAATACCGGTTTCCCAGGGATTTCTGGTGATTGGTTCAAACACAACGGAGAACCATCCTGTTATAGGCTCTATGATAAAGAAAGAAGTTATAAACAACGGAAAGAAACTTATTGTTGTTGATCCGAGAAAAATTGAACTTTCAAAATATGCTGACTACTATTTCGCGATAAACCCTGGTACCAATGTTGCCATCCTGAACGGGTTTATGCATGTTCTGCTTAAAGAAGGCCTATACGATAAGAATTATGTGGAAGCGAGATGCGAGGGGTTTGAAGAATTTTCCAAGGTTATTCAAAAATATACGCCTGAATATGTTGCAGATATTTGCGGTATCGATAATCCTGGGGATATTGTAAGTGCAGCAAGACTTATGGCCGGCTTGAAACCGATGGCGCTCTACTATTCAATGGGTATTACACAATTTGTTTCAGGTGTTAACGGGGTAAAATCTACTGCGAACCTTCAAATGCTGCTTGGAAACATGGGTGTTGCCGGCGGCGGAGTAAACCCGTTAAGAGGACAGAACAATGTGCAGGGTGCCTGCGATATGGGCTGTCTGCCGAATGTGTACACTGCTTATCAGCCGGTTACGTCAGAGGACAATAAGGCGAAATTTGAGGCTGCCTGGGATGCTTCCGGACTTTCTACCAAGCCGGGTCTAACACTTCTCGAGATGTTCAATCAGGCCATTGCGGGGAATGTGAAGGCCATGTATACCATGGGTGAAAATCCGGTGGGTTCGGATCCAAACCAGCATCATATAATTGAGGCGTTGGAAGCGCTTGAGTTTTTTGTGGCGCAGGATATTTTCCTGACTGAGACGGCAAAATACGCCGACGTTGTGTTTCCGGCCTGTGCCTTCCTCGAGAAAGAAGGTTCTGTTTCAAATACAGAAAGAAGAGTCCAGTTGATGCGCAAAGTGCTTCAGCCTCAGGGAGAAGTGAAGGATGACTGGTGGATTATCACACAGTTGGCAAACAGAATGGGAGCAAAATGGCATTACACTAAACCTGAAGATATTTTCGAAGAAATAAGGAAGGTTACCCCGTCATATGCCGGTATAACCTATGACAGAGCTGAATGGAATTTGATGCAATGGCCATGTCCTAACATTGATCATCCTGGAACCCAGTATCTTCATAAGGAAAAATTTTCAAGGGGTCTTGGCTTGTTTACGCCTATCGATTATACTCCGCCGGCAGAAGGTACCGACTTTGAATATCCTATGATATTAACTACCGGACGTATACTCGACCACTTTCATACCGGTACAATGACAAGGAATTCAAAAGTGCTCGATGAAAACGTACCCGAAGGGTATATTGAGCTTAATCCAAACGATGCAGAGAACCTCAATATAGTAGATAAAGAACTTGTATCGGTATCGTCGAGACGCGGCAGCATCAGGATAAAGGCAAAGGTAACCGAAAAGGTAAAGCCGAATACTGTTTTTATTCCTTTTCATTTCTTTGAGGCATGCGCTAACGTATTGACAATAGACGCACTGGACCCCGTATGCAAGATACCTGAATACAAGGTATGTTCCTGCAGGATAGAGAAGATACAGCCATGAGGAAGGGTAACTGTTGGATTATAAATAAAATATGGAGGTTTGTGCGATGAGTGATCAGAATTTGGAAAGTAAGCGTTGGTTTCTTGCCATTGCCGGTGTTGTCATCATGCTGATTTTGGGCACCGTTTACGCATGGTCGGTGTTTGTTAAACCGATCGCGGCCATGCAGGGCTGGGAGGTGAAGGTTGTATCGAGAGTTTTCATGCTGATTATCGGTGTCATCGGTGTTTCCGCGGCACTCGGCGGCATTCTGGTGGATAAAAAAGGCCCCCGTTTTGTCGCGATTCTGGGCGCCTGTTTTTATGGTGTAGGCGTTTTATTAGGTGGTGTTGCTCTTCATATCGGCAGTTTCTGGTTTCTTCTTTTTGGATATGGCGTTATCGCGGGTATCGGCAACGGTTTGGCCTACGTCGTGCCAATCGCCACGTTGATCCGCTGGTTCCCGGATAAACGTGGCATGATCACCGGTCTGGCCGTTATGGGATTCGGTTTCGGTGCTTTTTTTATCGGTATGATTATCCCGGGTCTCATCAACAAAGTCGGCGTGGTCAATGCTTTTTTCATTCTGGGTGCAGTTTATCTGGTATTTAATCTGCTGGCATCCAGTACCCTGAAGAATCCACCTGCAGGCTGGCTTCCCAAAGGCTTCAAGCCGGCAGCCACAACCGTCAGCGCAGCCGATTCCTTCAGTTGGACCGAAGCGAAGAGGACGCGCCAGTGGTACATGCTTTGGGGCATGCTGTTTTTAAATGTTACCGCAGGTATGGGGCTTTTATCCAAACTCTCCCCGATGGCACAGGAAGTCATTAAGTTTGCTCAAAATGTCGATGATCCGGCAAAACTGGCGGTTCTGGGCGGCGGAGTTCTGGCCACGGCCTCTATTTTCAACGGATTGGGCCGCCTTTTCTGGGCCGCCGTTTCCGACAAGATCGGCCGGAAAGGCACCTATATGGTGATGTTCCTGACACAGGCAATTCTTTACATCCTTCTTCCTCAGATCAGCAGTGTACTCATATTCACGATTATCGCGTGCTATCTTCTCTCGTGTCTGGGCGGTGGATTCGCCGTTATGCCAGCTTTCTCAGCAGACTCGTTTGGCCCAACCTACATCGGCAGGATTTACGGCTTCCTACTAACGGCCTGGGGCGCGGCGGGTGTTGTCGGCGGTTTTGTGTTCGCCGAATTCAACAAACAGCAGTCACTCTTCACTGCGGCGGGCTGCCTGCTCGTCGGCTTTATCATCGCCCTGATGTTTACACGGCCGAAACATGTATCGGAGTATAAAAAATAAGATAACCACGTTTTTCATGTGTTGATTCAAGGGCGCCGGTTCTACACCGGCGCTTTTTTTAACCGTTCATTTTAACAAGAAAAATATTCTTGGGCACTCTACTATTCAATGGGCATTACGCAATTTATTTAAGTTGTTAACTGGGTAAAATCTACTGCGAACCTTCAGATGCTGCTTGGAAACATGGGTGTTGCCGGCGGCGGAGTAAACCCGAATACTGTTTTTATTCCTTTTCATTTCTTTGAGGCATGTGCTAACGTATTGATAATAGATGTGCTGGATCCCGTATGCAAGATGTCTGAATATAAGGTATGTTCCTGCAGGATAGAGAAGATACAGCCTTGAAACAGTGGATAACTTTATACTGTCATATCAATTTACAAAGGCAAAGGGCGATTACCGCTATAATCCTATAATGGGTGATGCGGTAGACTATATAAAAAATATAAGGAGGGAAAATGGCTAACAAACCAGTAGAGATTGTTCAACTTGCAGGTGACGCAGGGAAGTATAAGGCTAATCTCACACCCGGCAATTGGCTCGTGAGAAGCTTTATGGCAGGTCTCTTTATCGCTGTGGGAGGTGCACTTGCAACGGTCTGTTCCACGGGTATGCCAATCCCGGGCGTCAAATCGTTAATCGCAGGGGCAGTCTTCCCTGTGGGTTTGATCGCTATTGTGCTTACCGGGATGTCACTTTTTACCGGAGATACCATGCTTATCCCCATGGCGGTGTTTCAGAAAAAATCCACTTGGTCCAAGGTATTTAATGCATGGTTCTGGGTCTATATCGGTAATTTCATTGGCTCCCTTTTCTGGGCTTATCTCATGTCTGTCGGGCCTTTCAGCAAGGGCGGTTCGCCTGAAGTGACAGTCTTCGGACAGAACGCAATCGCTATCGCCGAAGCAAAGGTGTTGCCTTACATAGCAGCTGGAGACGCAGCAGGACTATGGTCTGCGTTTATGAAGGGTATTGCCTGTAACCTTCTCGTGAATGTCGCCATCCTGCTTGCTATTTCCTCGAAAAACATGATCGGCAAGTTTTTCGGGATATGGTTTCCCATTATGGCTTTCGTTGCGTCAGGTTTTGAACACAGTGTAGCTAATATGTATTTTATCCCGACAGGAATCATGCTTGGCGCCAAAGTTACCTGGGGCCAATTCATTTACTGGAATCTTATACCGGTAACGATAGGAAATATCATCGGCGGTTTTATTTTTATCGGGGCGGTATATTACTGGTCTTTCAAAAAAGAATTATCAAGTATGTCGCCTACATAAACTTGTTGCGATGCAAAATGCCCCGGACAGTTAACCCGGGGCATTTTTTTAGTTATTATTCGTAATCAAGTATATTTTTAACTTATATTTTTTTATCAGGATATCATTTTGGCATGAGAACATCGGAAGTAACAACTCCAACGACCTCTGGATACTTTACGCTAATGACCATCAAACAAATAATATGTTGTATTTTTATAATGTATGAAGGAAAATGAAGAGGAAAATGGGCCTTTCCCTATATCTTTGCCCTGGAGAGCCTGAAATGCGAGAAATAAGATCTGACAAGATTTTTCAAGGTGCAGCATGAAACGCAGGATGTGGCTCGATACCTTCCTTCCTCCATTTGTTGAAACAGAAAGGGAGAAGCCCCGCGATATGCTCTACATCGCCCAGGAGACGCCTCCCACTTCCACAATCCTGATGGCCGGCATCCAGCACACACTTGTGGCGCTCATGCTTGTAGTCTACCTGGTGATAGTGAGCCAGGACATAGGGCTCACGGGCGGCCAGCTGAGAGGGTTCATATCACTGGGCATTGTGGTCATGGGCATCGGTACCCTGCTGAACAGTCTAACTACCAGGGTCAGCGCAGGCCACTTGCTGGTCCTTATACCCAGCCCCATCACAATGACGATTTTCATTTCCGTTGTAATGACGTTCGGGTTGAGTGCCGCTGCCGGCGGTTTGCTGGTTTCGGGCTTCATCGTCTTCCTGATGGGTCGTTTCCTACCCCGTTTGCAGATCCTGTTTCCACCCGAGGTAACCGGGGTTCTGCTGCTACTTTTAGGAATGTGTCTGCTGCCCGGGGGTGTGCGGCGGTTTATCGGCCTGGAGGAAGGAGTCACCTTATTCAATTTGGGTTCCATACTCATCGCCCTGTGCACCCTGGGAACTATCACGGCGATTTCCGTCTGGTCTTCGGGGCGTGTCCGTGTACTCGCTCTGATCATCGGCGTTGCTGTCGGCTTTTTGGCGGCGGTCCTGACGGGCCATTTCGGTAACGCCGAACTAACTGCAGTGGCCGGACAACCCTTATTCGCCTTGCCATTCGGCAATTATAGGCCGCCGGCTCCCACATGGGTTCCGGGTGCGATCATTCCTCTGGCGTTGACCTTGGTCATCAGCGCCGTGGACGAAGTTGGCTGCGGGGTAATGGCGGACAGGATGAACAATAACCGATGGCGGCGGCCTGATCTGCCCATGATCGGCCGGCTGCTGAACGTTATGGGCATTTGTAATATTTTAAGCGGATTAGCGGGAACGCTGACAACCGGCTGTTCATCGGCCAACCTGGGGCTCGCGCATGCGACGGGCGTGGCGGCCAGACGGGTGGGAACTGCGGCGGGTCTGATGCTCATCGCGATTGCGTGTCTTCCTAAGATCGGTCTGTTCATTATCCTCCTGCCACGGGCAGTTATCGGAGCTATTCTGGTTTACACTGCCGCCTATATGATGGTATCCGGAGCAGAGCTGATCCTGTCGAGACTGCTCAACAGCCGAAGGAGGGCAACCGTGGGGCTGAGCCTCGCTGCTGGTATGGCACTGCTGCTGGTTCCGGAACTGACCGCAACGATGCCCCCTGTGATTAAACCCATTCTGGGCTCGGGACTCGTGGTCGGGGTCGTGTCCGCCATCGTGCTGAATCTCATCTTTCGTATCGGTGTGTCCCGGCATGGGGAGATACTGCTTGACGGACAGGGACCGGCGCTGCAGGCGACGCGATTTCTGGAGGAACGCGGAGCAGATTGGGGGGCGAGGCGGGACGTCATCGGACATGCCGGCATAGCCGTGGGCGAGTTGCTGGAAACCCTGCAAGGTGCTGGATTGCTTCAGGGGCCGGCGCGTTTGATGGCCGTCTTTGATGAATATAAGCTGATTGTGACCCTGGACTATCCGGGGCGTGGGATTTATCTGGCTGAAGAGCGTTCCATCGATTTACAGGCGCTTTTGGATGAGGAGTATGATGACAAGGTACTGGATGAAGCCATGGCTGTGGTATCGGCAGGTCTGATCCGCAACATAGCCGATCAGGTTGAATGCAGCGAGCGAAAGGGTCGGGGCCGCATTCGGCTGATTTTCAACCACTGACCGGAGTCCGGTCACCTCATTTGTGAAGCAGGTGATGCTTATCCTTTAAACCAGGCATTAGAAAGAATATCTGCTAAAAGCAGCTCCAGATATGACCCCGAAGTTGTGGCTGCCTGTTTGAAATTGTTCAGGGAGAGAGAGGTATAAGTTTAAGCAGCTTCGGCTTTGTGTAAACGCTAAACGCTGAACACTAAAGCAGGGCGAAGGGGTTTAAAATAGAGTGTGGAAAATATGATTACAGCGATGAAAAGAAAGGAGTGATTTGTGAATATTCTCATCATCGGCATGGGCAACGTTGGCGTTATGCACGGATGGGTGCTGCGCGAAGGCGGGGTTGAGGTTAAGCATGTTGTTCGAAAAGGTGCCCTTTTAAAATATTCCCATGACATTCGAATGGATGTAATGGACATGCGAAAGGGTATACCTGAAAAGTACATGGCCGTATACAAGCCGAAAGTCGTTGACGAAATAAGTTCTGGCGACAATTATGACATTGTAATGGTGGCGACTAACCATATGCAGGCAGCATATGCTGTCAGCCAGTATAAGGACATGGTACCGGACGCGTATTTTCTGATGTTCTGCTCAAACTGGGAAGGGCTTTCAGTCATCGATAACCTGCTGCCAAGGAGCCGATATCTGTGGGGCTATTCGGTTTTCAGCGGTGCAGGAGACAAAGATGGCGTTCTATACGCCAACATCCAGAAAACATACAGGATAGGTGAAGTCCCCGGTTCTCCGGCGGGGATGCTGAATAAAATAATCGAAACCTTTTCAAGAGCAGGTATCAGTCCTGAAATAAAGGAAAACATTAGCGAATGGCTAATGCTCCACCATGCCATTAACGGAGGGCTGCTGGGGGTATTTCTTTATCGGGGCGGCATGCCTTCAGCCGATACGCCCCTGGATGATTGGGTGTTTATGATCAGGGCTGTTAAGGATGCGTTCAAAGTGCTTGAGGCACGCGGTGTCGATTTCAGGAAATATCCTGAAACAAAGATATTCCAGATGGATAATGATGAAGAGGCGGCAAAACTTTTAAGACAGGGAATAATTGACATGCCCCATTACGAGAGGACAAGAACACATAGCCATGCCGACACAAATCCTGACGAAATGAGGCGTTTTTGCCTTGATGTTATTGAAACAGGCGAAAAGCTCGGAGTGAATATGCCATATCTTTCCAGCATTAAAGATAAGATTCTTTCGCTTTAAATTAAAGACATTACGTGGTTTTTGCCGTTTCCGTATCGCGCACTTTGTTGGTCATTATGATATCCGGTTAAACGTTGATTTGCAGTATCCCGCACTAAATTTATGGATCTCCGACAACAAAAATGAGTTAAAAACAGCTATATATCAAATATCATTTATAAGAATTTTGGGAGTATATGAAGAAAAAGTTTATTTGTCAGGAGAGCTTTTGCAGTAAAAGGGTTCAACCGGCAATTGATAGATTTCATCTTGTAAAGCATTTGTGATTGAAGGATAATAAAAAAATGGATAAAAAATACGATCCGGGGGCAAGCGATTTCTCAAAGGTCCAGATTGTAAAATCAGGGTGGATGAGAGAAGCGCTTGTCTGAAGAGGTGCAGGCTATGAGAATGGATCAAAAATTAGGTTTCAGTAAACTCCGGTTTACGCTCACAGAAGTATTCAGGTTCGGACGCACTGCTGTGTTAAGCGCGATCATTTTGGTTCTTGTAGTTCTCGGGCTTGGTATATTCCTGTTTTTTTATCTTGCGCCGCCCAATACCATCACCATAGCCAGCGGCCCTGACGGCAGCATGTTCCGCAGGACAGCAGAAAAATATGCCGGGATACTCGGGCGGAACGGCATAACGCTCAGGATACTTCCGTCCGAGGGCTCTGTTGACAATATAAAGAGACTGGCCGATCCTTCTTCAAAGGTAGACATAGGATTCGTACAGGGCGGAGTGAGTAAAGGGATAAAAACTGACAAGCTTGTTTCTCTTGGCAGTATCTCATACGAACCACTCTTTGTTTTTTACAGGAGCGGAGCAAACATTGAACTCCTGTCGCAGTTAACAGGCAAGCAATTGGCAATAGGCGAGATCGGAAGCGGAACACACACCCTTTCGCTCGCATTGCTCGGAGGCAACGGCATAGAACCTGGAGGTCCCACAAGACTGCTTGAGATGGACTCCAGCAAAGCTGCGGAAGCGATTCTAAACGGTAAGATTGATGCAGTTTTTATGATGGGTGATTCCGTATCAACAAAGCTTATACGGCAGCTTCTGCAAACACCTGGCATCAAACTCTTCAATTTTATTCAGGCTGACGCTTATACGCGACGCATCACTTATTTAAATAAGATTACCCTTCCAAGGGGGTCAATAGATTTCGGAAAGGACGTACCTGACCAGGATTTCTATCTTCTTGCGCCGACTGTTGAACTGATTGCACGGGAACGCCTGCATCCGGCGCTCTCTGATTTATTGCTTGAGGCTGCGCATGAAGTGCACTCCGGCCCCGGGCTTCTCAAACGCAGGGGCGAATTCCCCGCACCGATCGAACAGGAAATCCGCATAAGCGACGAGGCGGGCCGCTTCTATAAATCGGGAAAGAGCTTCTTCTACCGCTATCTGCCGTTTGTGTTCGCCAGCCATGTGAACCGTATCACTGTTGCGCTTGTGCCCGTGTTAGTTCTGCTTCTGCCCGGACTTCGGCTCATACCGGCCATATACAGGTGGCGCTACAGGTCGCGCATCTCCAGATGGTACCGCGCATTGATGGTGATGGAGCGGGATATCGGAGCGCAGCTGACACCGGACAGGCGCAAGATTTTAATGGACAGGCTCGACGATATTGATGAAGCAGTGGGCAGAATGAAAATGCCGGCCTCGTTAGCAGATCAATTTTACGAATTACGCGTGCATATCACATTTGTACGCTCCAGGTTAATGGCGTGAAATTAAATACTGTTTATGTTTAATGGCTGCATTTTTGGCAAGCACATTATCGGAGACATAACCGGTCAAATAATGTTTTGACACATAGCTGCAATAATTGTTACAGTTTTTTTAAAGTTTTACTATCAGCACCAACAAAGGGGGCACGAAAAATGACAGCGAAATTGATTTACGACCCATCATCAGGACCGATCAGGTACGCCTGCGGTGTTTCCGGCTCTGGAACCAATTACGATAAAATATACGAGCAGGACCCCGATAAACAGCACCTTGTTTTCAGTAATGCACCTCATTGTGCAGGGGTATTGAAAGCAAAAGACCGTGGTGTTCCGATAGCCCTGCTGGATTCTGCGAGATATTTCAGAGAGATGTGGGGACTTGAAAAGATTCCGAGGTATGGCGTTGAGAGAAACAGTTATGACATGGCTCTGATGACGCTTATGGAGCAGGGGTTGAACGGCAGGCCGGATATCATATGCCTGGCCGGATACGACCTGTGGATAGGGGACTGGATGGCTAATAGATACTTTCCGCACATTCTCAATGTTCATCCCGGTGATGCGAAAAAATATGTTGGACTTGGGTGGAGACCTACCGCCAAAGCAATACTGGCCGAAGAAAGCAGTGTGAAATCAACCGTGTTTTTTGTTGATGCAAGCGATGATGGAGGTCCGATACTGGTGCAGTCACGATCCCTGCCGCTCTCAGCGTGGGATGATGAACTGCGCGATATCAGAAGGTTTGCGGAGAAAACAGATGCAAGAACCCTCCCGCAATTTCGGGAGGCCGCGCAAAGAGAAGGGAGTGATCTTTATTCATCGTTGGAGCATGTTTCTGCCAGTATTCAGGATGTATTAAGGACGGAAGGGGACTGGCAGATATATCCTTTTGCGGTACATGAGTTGATTGCAAAAGGCAGGGTTGCCCTTGACGACAGAACAGTCTACATTGATGGTGTACAAATGCCTGCTGAGGGCTGGCAGGTTGACGAATATGGATTTGCCGGCAGTATAGGCTGAAAAATGTTTACATTATCATCCTGCGGCCATTATACCGTTCGGTATCGTAATATTTTTGCACGTCAACAAGTTTCAGCTTATTGAGGATCTCTTTCATGGGAACACTTCTGATTTCACCCTGTACAAGGCTTACCATACGTCCGAAATCCTCATTAATTATCATATCAACAGCGGCAATACCAAACCATCTGGCCATCAAACGATCACGTGCGGATGGTGTACCTCCCCGCTGTAAATGACTCAGGATAAGACTGCGCGATTCAAATCCTGTTTGTTTTTCAATCTCACCGGCTACATAGCTTGCTATTCCTCCTAGCGATTGATGCCCGAAGTCATCTACCTTGCCATCTCTAAGAAATTCATGTTTTCCTGAAGGTTTTGCCCCCTCAGAAACGACAATAATTGAATAATTTATCTCCCGTCCCCTTCGCTCACGAAGGAGTTCGCATACCTTGTTAATATCAAAAGCGTGTTCAGGTATGAGGATGATATATGCTCCACTGCATTCACCGCCATGGAGGGCAAGCCACCCTGCGTGGCGTCCCATTGTTTCAACGACAAAGATTCGACTGTGAGAACCTGCGGTGGTTCTAAGCCTGTCAATTTCTTCTGTAATTATATTAATTGCAGTGTCAAAGCCCAGTGAGTAATCGGTCCCCATAAGATCATTGTCAATGGTCTTGGGAATACCTACAGTCTTGATGCCCAGTTTGTGCAATTTATAAGCAACACCAAGCGTATCTTCGCCGCCGATGGCAACAACGGCGTCTATTCCAAGCCTTTTAATATTATCAATTAATTTGTCAGAACGATCATTTTTCGGATTGAACGGGTTTGTGCGAGAGGTTCCTAAGTTCGTTCCGCCATAACGGTCCCATGCCCGAACGATCTCTCCATCCAGATGTATGAGGTAGCGATCGCAACTTTTAGGATCATCAGGGTCAACCTCTGTCAATCCCCTCCATCCGTCAGTAACACCGATAACTTCAAAAGAAACAGATCGCTTTTCAGCGAGCTTCGGATCAAGAGCACTTTTTGTTACCCATTTGATTGCGCCGTTCAGGCCGGGGCAGTCTCCTCCACCTGTTAAAATAGCTATTTTCAGTTTCACGACTTTTTATCCCTCCGTTCAACAGAAAAGTTGTCATTCGTTGCACATATGATAGCTTTACTGTAATATTATTTCAACACTTAGTTTTTTTTAACAGCAAAGGCCGATTTATATCCCCCGCATTGCCTCGTGAAATATGGTGATAAAAGATTTCTGTCGCTGTATGGACGCTCTAAGGATTTTATTGATTTATCAGATTCTTTTATAGTAAATGAATTAAATAAATACACTATCAATTCTTCAAAGGAGCTGACATGATACAACTCGAACAATCCTTTTTGAATTTTTTACTTGACCATCAGGAAAAACACAATCGCACATATCACTTTCTCATCCTCATGGATGCCCTGGTCAGTGCAGCGAAGCATATTCAGCACTACTACCTTACAGGCGCCTTAAAAGGAAACCTGGGGTTTGCTAACACAATCAACGTGCAGGGCGAAGATGTGATGCGCATGGATCAGATTGCACACGAGATTGCAATCCATTACCTGAAGAGCACGAACAGGGTAATCCATGCGGTCAGCGAAGAAGCTGACGATATTATACCGCTTAATGAAGAAGGAGGCCGTTATTTCGTCTATTTTGATCCATTGGATGGTTCATCGAATGTTGCACACGGACTGCCAGTCGGTTTTCTCTTCGGCATTGCCAAGAGAAACCTCAACGGATCTGAAGACTGCCATTTGAGGGCAGGAAAAGATTATATAGCAGCGGGCATGTTTGTGATACCCACAGGCACGTTTACACTTGCACTGAAAGAAGCCGGGACATGGCGATTTCACATTGATGATACAATGAACTATGTCAAGCCTGTGCGTATGGTCCTCCCGGAGGAAAAAAAGAGCTGGGAGTTGTCATTTAACGCTGCTAACAACTCTACATATGCGCATAAAGTCCAGGATTGGATAAACGGGAATGTAAGCAAATATTCCTATAGATACCTTGGCGCACTTGCAGGGGATTTCCATCGCACCCTTTCCAATGGCGGCATGTTTATGTATCCAGCCATTGTGAACCACCCGAATCCAAAGAAAAACAGACCTGACGGAAAACTGCGGCTGATGTATGAGGCTGCCGTTGTGGCCTTTATGTGCCGGGAGGCTGGAGGAGATGCTGTGGATGAAACAGGAACACCGATACTTGAAATCCAGCCGAAGAAGCATCATCAAAGAACTGCCCTTTATGTCGGTTCAAAGCCGCTGGTAGATGAGATAGCTGAGGTACTCAGGAAACGGTAAAAATTTCATAGGAGGAATTAAAATGGCAGCGAGAATTGGAAAGAATATGATTCATCAAACATCAGCGATAAAAGTATTTACAAATATAACGGATCTGACAAGTAATGGCTTAAAAGGTGCAGCCATCAGCAAGTGTGAGCTCCATATAGATAATGTGGATGCCTTTAAGGATTCATTGCCGACATTGGCGGCTAATGCGGCTGATTTTGGCGACAGGAGTGCTCCAGCTGATGTGCAGGCATTAGCCAGATGGATAATAGGTGAAGGTGCACAACAACTGAATGTAAGGCTGGCCTCACCGCAGGAAGCGTATGTTGCCATAGCAGAAGGACGGATAAACAGAGAAATGTCTTTTCCCGCTGTTAATATTCGCGTAGGTACATTAGATACTGCGCGGGCCTTGTTTAAGGCTGCCAGGGATAATAATGTCGGGGCGCTCATTGTCGAGATCGCCCGTTCTGAAATGGGCTATACCAATCAAAGCCCGGCGGAATTTGCTTCACTCATTCAGGCTGCGGCAATGCTGGAAGGCTTTGAGGGTCCGCTTTTCCTGCAGGGTGATCACGTACAATTGAAATCCAAACCGGTCAGGGATGGCGGAGATGCGGGAGCAAAGGAAATAAATGCGCACCATAAACTTATTCAGGAACTACTGGCAGCGGGGTTCGGGTCAATCGATCTTGATATGTCTCCCTTTGAACGAAGAACCGAAGAGCATTTGTCCTTTGAAGAGCAGCAGGCAGAAAACGCGAAATTAACTGCCGAGAAAATTGCCGATGTCAGGACACTGGAAAAAGAGCTTGGAATTCCCTGGACAGTGTTGCTGGGTGGAGAAACCGGCGAGGTCGGGAAGATGAATACGAGAAAGGAAGACCTTGAAGCGTATGCTGAAGGCATTATTGCGAATATGAAACGGTTGGGAATTGATCCTGCCCTTGGTATTCGTAAAATAGCCGTAAATGATGGTACTGCCCACGGAGGCACACCGCTTCCCGACGGAACAGTGGCCGATGTTGCCATAGCCTTTGACATACTGAAAATGGCAACAGATTTTGGAAAGAAATACGGATGGGCCGGTTCGGTTCAGCATGGGGCATCAACCTTACCGAATAATGCTTTCAGCCTTTTTCCAAAAAACAAGGCCGTAGAAGTTCATCTTGCCACTGGTTTTCAAAATATTACCTTTGATCATGGAATCTATAAAGTAAAAGGCGCACAGAGCGAAATAGAACAGTTTTTGGCTGATAAATTCAGGGGAGACTGGAAAGCCGGAAAGACCTTTGCGCAGTTTGCATACAGCACGCGTAAACAGGCAACAGGTCCTTTTAAATGGATGGTTTGGACTATGCCGGAAGATGTCCGGGCAAAGGTTGCAGAGGATCTCTATGACCAGTTTGCTTTCTTGTTTGGACAGCTTGGGGTAGTTGATACAAAAGATTTAATTGCCGAACATACTACAATTCATGATTTTCATTTGCCTTACCCGGAAGCGGCGGGGGCTGTTTCTGCTGCAAGCAATAAAGAAGATACCAGCGATTTGGCAGATTAGTTTTTATCCAGAATATGTCGTTACAAAGGTGTCGGGGTAGTTGCTCGTGGACTGCCCTCGCAATTAAACCACCCCGGAGCAAAACGTCGTGAGGCGAGGAAGCTTGGTCTTTGTCGCTCATGTGCTTCCTTCGCGATTAAATCGTCTCTGTTAAGCAAAAGTTCTGAAGCCGAACGCGAGCGATTGAAGCCGCCGGAGCGGAATGAGCGTGTTTGAGAGGGATGGTCCGACACCCATATGATTCTAATGAATTTCCATGGTCTTTGCTATTTCTAGCAGTTTTTCAACCTGGTAATCCGATTGTTCGGATATATTGAGAAGTTGATTGACTGTTTTAAAAT
>CAYMTB010000057.1:0-16311 GCA_964393225.1 uncultured Syntrophorhabdaceae bacterium | reverse complement strand
GGAGGGACTACCCTATAAAAAGGCGGTCCTCGCCACGGCCCATAAGCTCATTCGTATCATGTTTGTAATGCTGAGCCGTAAATCATTTTTTGTTGAAGGAGGAATTAAATATAGTTGACTGTAACAGAGTTTTTCATAAAGAAACAATTTGTCCTCTCTTTTAAGCGGTAATGAAGAAAACTATAATAATTTTCTTGACATCTATTGCATACAATATAAGAATAAAATAAAAAGCCATACGAAGGGTTCTCCATTGTGATCCAAGAAAAAACGGCCTTACCTATTGCTGAAATTATGGAAGATGTTATATAGCATATGCGATGAATAACATTGATATTATTTTCCAGTTATAGGCTTGAAAGATAGGAGCTGAAAAATGAGTGACGATTTAGCTGTATTCTCGACGCCTGAATTTAAGGGCATAGTTCAGGACATGCGAGACTTGTTATCTCAGAGCCGCCTTGCTTTTCTGATAGGAGCCGGGTGTAGTAAAATTGCCGGGCTTCCTCTTATGGAGCAACTCACTGAGGACGTTTTGGGGCACGAGAAAATAGGAGAGGAAACAAGACAACTCCTCGGTAAAGTTCGTGAGTTGTTTAGCGGAGCCCAATCTGCCACGATAGAAGACTATATGAGCGAAATTGTTGATTTACTCTCTATCGCTGAAAGAAGAACACAACGTGGGGCTACTCAATCCAAGGTCTCAGTGGGAGATCAGGTAAGGGAAGCCACTGAACTCCAGGTTGCACTTAACGAAATAAAACAAGCTATCTCTTCAGCAATAGGTGACAAGGAAGTCGATTCCACAATGCATCAACAGTTCGTTAGAGCTATTCACCGTTCGCTACAGGCGGGTAAGGATAGCAGAGGAGTAGACTACTTCATTCTCAACTACGATACGCTAATCGAAGATGCGCTCGGGCTTGAGCGAGTCAATTATTGCGATGGCTTCATCGGAGCGGCAACCGGATGGTGGGAACCAAATACATTCAACACTGACGGAAAGGCCACCCGGGTTTTCAAAATTCATGGCTCAATTGACTGGTGTTTGCTTGAAGGCGATTCTCTGCCAAGGCGTATTCGTTCGGGAATCAAGACCGAGGCTGCCAAGAACCACATTCTAATCTATCCCGCCGCAACAAAATACCAGGAAACACAGCGGGACCCGTTCGCCCAAATGCTTTTACATATGCGGACCAGTCTCTGTCCTGGTAAGAGTAAGGAAATGGTTCTAACAATTTGCGGATACAATTTTGGCGATCCTCATATTGACTTGGAGATTGAAAATGCTTTGTACCAATCAGAGGGTCGTCTCACTGTGGCCGCTTTTGTGTCTATGAACGAGCCAGAAAGGAGATTGCGGGATTGGCTGGATAATTCTGCGATTTCGGAACAAATTCGAGTCTATGCCAACCGGGGTTTCTTTCATGGTGATAAGGAACTCAGAAATGACAAGGATATACCATGGTGGAAATTCGGAATTCTCACGCGACTCTTGGGAGGCGAACGATGATCACGAAGAGGAATCCTAACGAGCCAATCTCAAACCTGGAAATAGGTGCTGTGATAGAGGTAGATGGGACGCACATTGTAGCAGAACTTGGTCCTAAGATTACCGAACTTACTCGTGTTTACGGGGGAATTATTTATCCTATAGGTCAATTTGGTTCAATCATCAAGATACACTTTGGCGCGAGATTGATCTTCGGTTATGTAGGACGCCTTCGCATGAAGTCCGAATATGAACGCGAAAAAGGACTTGCCCCGGAATCTGGGGGAACAGCGCGTATCATCGAGGCCGATCTGTTCGGTGAAGGCGAATGGGTTTTTGATAATGACAATTGGAAATTGGGTTTCGAACGCGGCGTCACCACCTTTCCCTTGCCTCAGCAGAAGGTTTACCTCACGCCGCGTGCTGAACTCGGCTTTATATATGGAGAAGGGACTGGTCCGACGATTCTTCTCGGTGAACATGTCGGTTCCGGTGGAACACCGTGTTATGCAGAAATGAACGATCTTCTTGGCAAGCATACAGCGATACTGGGATCCACAGGTGCCGGAAAGTCTGGAACAGTAGCCGCCCTCCTTCACGCGATACTGGATCATGGAAGCGAAGCAAAACATGAGAAGTGGCATCCACAAATAGTCGTTCTCGATCCGCACAACGAATACGGAACGGCTTTCCCTAATCATGTTCGACTCTGTACCGATGAAGACTCGCTTATACTCCCTTATTGGCTTCTAAATATGGAAGAAACTGTATCTCTATTTGTCGGAAAGACTGAAGAAGCTGCAACGTCTCAAACAAACATTATTAAGATCGCTCTTCTGGACACACGTCAAGAGGGAGCAAAGCTAATTGGCCTATCAGGTGACGAAATCAATGTTGATTCGCCCGTTCCGTATATCTTGGGTAATCCCTCGGGTCTCGATGTATTCGGATGCCGTGACGAAGTTTTGGATGAAATTGGATTCATTGGTGCTGTAAATAAGCTACGCCCGAAAAACAAAAACCAAAAAGACCATGAAGGATTTAATAAAGTCATAAAGAAGGTTGACTCTCTTTGCCGAGATGGTCGCTTAAAATTCATGATGCAGAATTGGGATGGCAAAGCAGACCCGTTGCCGATTATAGTCAAACAGTTTCTTGGAGATAGTGATCCAATCCGAATAGTGGACTTATCTGGTGTCCCAAACGAAGTAGCAGGTGCGGCAAGTTCCGCTATTGCCCGAACGCTTTTCTCGTTGAAACTATGGCAGACACGAGAAGAGCGTGAAAGTAACCCTGTCCTTCTTGTGTGCGAGGAAGCGCATCGCTATGTTCCCAATCGAGGCGAAGCGCAATATGAAGCAGCTCAGGATGCAATTCGGCGTCTTGCCAAGGAAGGGCGGAAATACGGTATCGGCCTAATGCTCGTTTCACAGCGACCGAGCGAGGTGGAGGCAACCGTCTTATCTCAGTGTAATTCGTGGATCGTTTTGCGTATTACAAATGACTCTGATCGCAGCCATGTCCAAGGGATATTACCAGATTCATTAGCTGGATTGACTAAAATTCTTTCTGGTCTTCGTCGTCGGGAAGCGATTTTTGTTGGGCAGGCCGCTGTTTTGCCGTCCAGAATTCTTATCCGGGATTTGGTAAAGGCCGGAAAGCCCCTTCCGCGTTCCCAAGACATAGACTTTGATAAAGGATGGCAAAGTGATCCCATAACTGATTCCCATCTCGCGGAAATTGGAAACCGATGGCGTTTGCAGCGCAGAAATGTTTGACCCAACAGAAACCTAATAATGGGATTCACACAGACGGAAATTCCGCTTCGCTTTATTCCTGCCTGTGTTATCAAACATCGGGGGGTCAAGCCTTGGTTTGGCAATAATAGTACTTTTTATAAAACCAACATTTCTTCCCGCTATACGTAACGTCCATGCCCTCCCGGGCACCCTGACTCATGAAAATGGCCTTATCCGTGGTATAATGTTGGCGACTCCTTGAAGAGAGGTCGGATTTGTTTGGTGCCGCAAGCCCGTTACGTAACGTGACCCGAATGCCGTTAAGGCACCCTGAATTGTTGCCCCTCACCTCATGAGGGAGCACGCCGGGTAAACTCTTACTTTGTTCGGCATTCCCTGGAGATAAGACAGATAAGGAGGGAGCCATGGAAGTTGTCTATGCAAGATGCGCCGGTTTGGATGTACACAAAAAGAAGATTCTCGCTTGTGTCCGGGTCGCCGATCAACGCAGGTCAATTGAAAGGCAGGTGAAGACATTCGGGACGACAACGGGAGAGCTGATTGCCATGTCTGACTGGTTACGCTCCCATGAGGTCACCCATGTAGCCATGGAAAGCACCGGTATCTTCTGGAGACCCATCTACGCCATTCTTGAGGGTTCTTTCGCCCTGCTTGTCGTGAATGCGGCTCACATGAAGGCGGTCCCTGGAAGAAAGACCGATGTCCGTGATTGTGAGTGGATCGCCGATCTGCTTGCCCATGGTCTCCTCAAAGGGGGTTTCGTCCCTCCTGTGGAAATACGTGACCTCAGGGACCTCACCCGGTACCGCACATCTCTTGTTAATGAGAGGACCCGTGAGGTGAACCGCCTCCACAAACTCCTCGAGACCGCGAACATCAAGCTCACCTCTGTTGCAACGGATGTCATGGGCGTCTCCTCCCAGGCAATGCTTCAGGCCATGCTCGAAGGTACCACCGATCCCGACGTCCTCGCTGATCTCGCCAAGGGGGTACTCCGGAAGAAGCTTCCCGAATTAAAGAAAGCATTGGAGGGACGCTTCACGCCTCATCATCGCATGCTCCTGGGAACCATTCTCTCACATATTGATTTTCTCGATGAAACGATCATTGCGCTCGGCGAGGAGATAACCGCCTACATGGCCCCTTTCCAGAAAGAGGCTGAACTGCTTGATGAAGTTCTGGGGATCAGCATGCGGGTCGCCGAGACCATCATCTCTGAGATAGGCGTCAACATGAATGCCTTCCCAACTGAGAAGCACCTTGCCTCTTGGGCGGCACTCTGCCCGGGGAATAACGAGAGCGCCGGAAAGCATAAAAGCGGGAAGACGCGAAAGGGCAATTCCTATCTGAAACGGGTCCTCACGGAGGCTGCTAACGCCTGCGGCAACTCAAAAGACTCCTACCTCGGAGCCAGGTACCAGCGACTCGCCAAGCGGAGAGGCAGAAAGAAGGCAATTGTCGCCATAGCCCACAACATCCTCATCATCGCTTACCACATTCTCAAATATAAAACCCCTTACTACGACCTTGGTCCCGATTACTTCGATAAGATCAACAAACAGCATCTCATCCGGTACCACCAGAAAAGACTTCAGAACCTCGGCTTGAAGGTGACGATCGAAACCCTGGAGGAAGCGGCATGAATTGACATAGTTCCGGCTATTTTCTGGGTAACAAAATGATACTTGATTCTTAGACCATCAGAGGGTCATTATCTCCTTGTTTTTTCTGTAAGGGCCAATGAAAACATAGCTGCGTTTTTACCCAATAGAAATACTCTTTAATTAATTAGCACTGGAATTAATATGTATTTTATCATAAAATGAGGGCAAATTTGCCGGTTTTTTGCAGAAAATACTCGAATAACTTCCGGTTCTCCTGATTCTCGGAAGTATTGTTGTTCTCAACGTCCTTATGGGCCCCAAAATGATGGAATTGTTATCGTACCCATTATCCGTCTGTTGTATACATTCGGGTCTTTTAACCTTTATTCACCGGTAATATCAAATATTAACAACAGCTTTGATAAAACTTCCGGTTGAAACAAAAAGCGGAAGTTCTACGGGGCGAAATCGCAGCTATGTTACAATTACCCCATATAATGGGTATTTTTGACTGAAACCGCGAAATGTCAATTAGCCGGCAAATCAATAGAGCAGGGTCTATTGAGAGATAAAAATGCCCCAAAAAGCCTATCAATAGAATCAATTTCGATATATGAGTGACACGCTATCGCTATGTCTATGATGTATTTGATTGTAAATCGCACCTTGCATTAACGTATCAGCGCCCGATTCGGGCGCTGATTGACATTTCGCGGTTTCAGTCAAAAACACCCAAATTCCGAATCTGTCAAGAACGAACTTTATTCTTGTCTCTGCAATTAAAGAAACCCCGTTTTGTCAGTCCTTATAAATTGTGGATAATATCGCCGGCCAGATTGCTTCTTCCTGTAACTTAACTTTTATCTTTTGCCTTCCATATGCTCGATTTCAAATGGCATTCACCAATGCCACACGTAAATTATTGCTTGCAAAATAATTAAAATAGCAGGAAAATGAATAAAGGGGTATGATTGAGAAATAAACTGATAATTAAAAACTTAATTCTATTTCAATTTTACCAAAAGAGCATCCAAGGACTCAAGGTATGACCAGCGCTAAAAATTCCATTCCGTCTTGGCTTGATACCCCACCAAATTCAAAAATTAACCCACCTACTGTAACAAGAAAGCAAGAATTACCGTTCGACGAATTAAGCTGGGAGGATTTTGAAAAATTATGTCTTCGTTTAGCACGCTTAGAATCTACTGTAGAACATTGCCAGCTTTACGGTGTTAAAGGGCAGGAACAGGAAGGTATTGACATATATTCGCGGCAAAAACTTGAAGAAAAATATAGTGTCTACCAGTGTAAGCGTGAGAAGGAGTTTGGACCGGCGAAAATCAAGTCTGCTATAAATAAGTTTGTTGAAGGTGAATGGGTTAATAAGACCAGTATTTTTGTTTTATGTACTATGGAAAGTCTCGCTTCGCGTGACCGAGCAGAAGAATTTGAGGCGCAAGCAAATATACTAAAAGATAAAGGCATTGCTCTTCTTGCTTGGGATAATCAGCAATTATCTATAAGACTGAAAGAAATTCCGAATCTTGTCGATGATTTTTTCGGAAGAGAGTGGGTACGCTCATTTTGCAGTTTAAGTCATGCTGAAAAACTTGGGCAGCGTTTAGATAAGAATCGGGTAATGGAGTTTCGAGATAAGCTGTTAGATTTTTATAAGCGAATGTTTGCCACTCATGATCCAGGCGTACCTGTTGTATCAAGTTCAGGTATACCTGCACTATCTTTCGAGGATCGCGTTATTATTCCTGATATATATGATAAACGAGTTATCACGAGTCAAAGTACCCCCGGCCCCATTGAACCGCAAGCTTTTAAAGAGCAGATGAGTATGAGTTATGAAGAGATTGGGTCCATGCACAAAGAACGATATCAGAGGCCACAAAATCTCTCTTATCAACAACGCTTGCCCATTGAAGAATGGCTGATTGTGAGTTCTCGTAATATTATTTTAGGCGGACCAGGAAGTGGGAAAAGTACTTTTTTGCGTTTTTTAACCATTGATATTTTACAACCTGTGCCTAAACTTAGTTTGATAGCTCAAAAGTGGGGAGAATTTCTCCCTATCTGGATTCCCTTCGCTTATTGGACAAAAATCATTTCGAATCCCTCCACCGCAAACTATACGATTGGTCAAATGCTGAAAGACTGGTTAAGTAGCTGGTCTGAAGAACGTGTTTGGCCCTTAATTGAACAAGCACTCGAAGATGAAAGGCTATTGCTGCTCGTGGACGGCATTGATGAATGGACTAATGAACAAGCCGCTAAGATTGCCTTAGATCGACTTTTGGTTTTTGAACAACGAAATGTTCCTGTTATTGTTGCAAGTAGACCACATGGTTTTGCGCGCCTTGGTGTCCATCAAGCTGGGTGGCAAATCGGAGAGCTCTGTGAATTTTCTTTTGGACAGCAAAAACAGTTAGCACAGTTGTGGTTTAATTATAAAATTCGAAGTTTGTCAGATGCAACTTGCACAGAAGGTGAAATAGAGAGAAAAGCTATTGCCGAGACCGATAGCTTTTTAAATGAATTAGTAAAATCACCAGATTTTCGAGAATTATCAAAGATCCCGCTCCTTCTCTGTTTATTAATCTATCTTAAATTCCAGAATGTAAAGCTTCCTCAGAACAGGTTTAAAGCATACAATCAGTTGATCGAACATCTGATTTACACACATCCGCAACGAAGACGGACAGTCGCAGGTCTTACTGATCCACTTTCGGAACTTACAAATGATGAATTAAAGATCGCTTTCTCGAATCTATCTTTTCATATTCAGAATGATTATGGCTCAGGAGTGATTGATCAGAAAGATGCTCAGAAAATAGTAGAAGACTATTTAAAGGATGTTGACCAGGGGCTTGGCCTTGAGTTGTCCAATGCCCGCAAACTTTCCAAAATCATCTTGGATATTGGTGAACAAACTATTGGTCTTATTGTAAAAAAATCTCAGAATGAACTGGGCTTTTTTCATCGAGCATTTCAGGAGTATTTAGTAGCTATTTATTTATCTGTGCTTTCACTGGATGAGCAGTTAAAAGTGGTTGAAGGCCACTGCAGTAATCCACAATGGCGTGAAGTTATCCTTAGCTTGCTGCATGTCAATAATCGTAAGGAAGATATCAAGTTGTTCGTGGATAAAATGAAATTGAAGACAGTAAACAAAATAGATCAGTATAATATCAATCTTTTGCTTTCAGAAATAGCTTTTGGAGAGTCGAACTGCTCAGTGACATTGGCAAGGGAATTGGCTAATGAGGCATTTGAAAAAATCGAAACAGAAGTATGGATGCCCCAGCGTGAACGGCTTTTGCAGAATGTGCTTGATGGCTTAAGGTCCACAAAGGTTAAAGAATTAGTGAAGCAGAAATTAGAGACTTGGTTTCCAGGTCAAAAATATTGGGCACGCAAATCGATTTATGACAGTATTACAAATTGGCCCAAAACCTACGAAACACTGGATTGCCTGCTTAAGGGGCTATATGATGAGGAAAATAGTATTAAACGCGCTACCGCAAAGGCACTTGTGAGGATAGCCGCAGGGGATCCAGAAATTGGGAAAAAGCTTGTCACTATGGAGAGAGAATCATGTGATCAGATGATATGTGCAGTCGTAATAGAGACCTTATTGTTGGGTTGGCCAACCCACGCTGAATTGGACGGCATTTTGAAAGCTGCTCGAAGTTCAATGAGTCCTGAACTTCGTTTGATCTCAATTATTAGTCTAATACAGAATCAAAAACAATCAGAAAAAGACCAGGAAGAATTATTCATGCTTGGCTCATGGGCTGCTGGGGTAAGTTATGAATGGCGTAATGACGTTGCTGAAGCATTAATGACGGGGTGGCCCAAGTCAACCACGACAAAAAAAATATGTTTGCAGCAGGTAAAAAGGTGTGAAAGGGATGACTTGAAGTTAGAATCTGAAATGGCGCTTCGCATTCTGCTGGAAGGTTATCCACAAGATCAGGATGTTGTTGCCTTCCTTATAAGTGAAATAAAATGTGAAAAATATCCTTTTTCAATGGATAGTACACAAGCTTGGCGATTGATGGCTAATAATTTTAAAGACAACCTCGCACTGGTGGCAGCAATTGATGAGTGGTTACCTACACAGGAACACAATGAGCCTGAAGTTAGTCTGGCAACTTTAGTGGGACGCACCCCAACAGGCAAAAAGATGCTATTATCCATGCTGGGTAGCCAAAGATGGATTCAATGGCCTGCTGCTGCTCTTTTTGAGGGCTGGGGTATGCAGGACGAAGAGGTTGCCAAGGCATTGAGATCTATTGCTTATGCAGATGCTGTAAAATCCTCATGGATAGGACATTTTCTTCCAAAAATTATCGAGGATAAAACTACCTGTAGAAATAGGCTATTAGAATTGCTGCGCAACCCACTATGCGATAGGTGTTCTTTTGTTATGTCTGGCTTAACAAGCTTGGAGGGGGGACAAAACGACATCGAAATAGTTGACATTATCTTAGACAAGCTCTCTAAAAATAATTTAAGACCAATGGAAAAAGATGATGTTATCAACCGTTTGATTATCGATTATTCTGCCGATAGTCGTGTAAGGGATTTAGCAAAACAAGAATTATCAAGGAATGGTGGAAATATTTCAGCGGTGGCAGTAGCTTATGGAAACGATGAAGAGATTCGACAAATGATTATAAAAGCATTGAATCCATTGCCTGTTGCTCTTCGAGGGATTATTGCGAAGCAGTTAGGGGGCGGCATCGGTGATAATGAATATATAATCTCTTTGCTTAAGAATTATGATCTTGAAGAAAATGGATCAGTGAAAACGATTTCGTCCATAAGCTATTATACACTGCTGAATAAATCCGATATTGACCAAAGTGAATCAACTGAATATTTATCCAAAAGCATTGTGTGCTACGGTCCTGATCATAAAGAGCGCAGACAAGCTGCTTTTTGTGGCATTGTTTTACTGAACCGCATAGATTTAATGATTAACGCAAAGGAAACTATTGGCGCGGATAGAATTTGCTCAATATCAATGGGTGACAGATCGTTACCTAATGTTCCTTTAACAAGATTTGTTTTGCAGCACTGGGATAAAATAAAAGCAAGTTTTGGGGACGAATTCTATTCAAGAATTTACCGAGGTGATCACGATTTGCTGACATTCTGGGATACTTGCTGTCCATTTGCCGATGAGTATCCATCTCCTCGTGATGAAGCGATTAGATTTTTCGAAGAACGAAAGGAACGAACCGCAAAACCGGAGATTTTACGTTTTTTGGGAAGAGTAAAACCGAAAAGTTCGTTGCTACTTGAATATTGTTTGCCCGCACTTTCTAAAAAAGATAATCATTATAATTTCGATGACAATACAGTTGTAGCTTCCGAATTGCTGGGTGTAAACTTTGCCGGAGACAATGATATTTTGACACTTATTGTTAAGGATGCCAAGGAATATCCGTATTACGGTGGTATTATTATTGCGCTTTGTGAGGGTTGGCCTGATAGCGATGCATTAGAACAAATTTATAAATGGGCATGTCAGCACACTTCTTGGTCCCCTCATTATTATGTATACTTTCAACTTATCTGTCAAAAAAGCCATAGCAATGTGATTATTAAAGCATTGAAACGAATTTTATCAGAAACCATAATAAGAAAACGTAATATTATTCGTCCAATTGTTCGTCGGCTTAAAGCTGATGATGTACTTACTGACCTTCTAATCGAAATATTACAAAATAAACCAACACCATCTGAAAAATCTACTATTCCAAAATTAATCAGTACTTCAAGGGGTGTTTCACCCGAATTACGAGAATGGATAACGGAAGAGGTGCAGAACCAATTGTCCGGGACAGAGCCGCACGAAGTAGGGGTTGATCTTTTTGTCGGTGAAATGAGGCCAGTTATCCATTCTTTAATGGATGTGATTGATCAAACTAATAGATTGGTAGAGATCTGAGGGTAAGGTCCTTATAATCTGTCGAAAAAAATCCGCCAGATGTTCAGGGAAGTCCAGAAAATCATAATAACTTTTGTCAGTTATTTCTCTTGGTAATCCTCAGTTTTTGTAAAAGCCAAGCATACTCTCTTTGTAGGTGTGTGCAATCCCCGCCAATGTGCCAATATTTATGATAAATTTCCGTTTATTATGGGTTGAAAGATGCAGATTTTTGATCGTGATTTTTTCAGAAGGAGATGGCATTAGCAACTTCCTGTAAGCAAGCATTTGCCATTTTAGCCAACAATCTGCTGTTACGTTTGGCAACAAATGATGCACTCAAATATTTTCAACTTGAAATTAAAACAGGATTGAAAGATAATAAATTCATGGGGAGGGCAAAGCAAATCATAAACAAATATCACAGCGTAATTATCAGTAAAAGACAGTACGTTCATAATAAAAGATATTAGATTTTATGCCATAATATCGGCAATTACGACATATTGCCAAATAGCGTGAATTATTTCTCAAATATTTCTAAGAATATTTTAACGATATTTACAGATGCAGCATTAAATGCTAAAGAAAAGTTAGATAATATGATATTCGTATATTAAGTGTTCGACAAGAGGGTAAATCATGATCGATCCTAATTTGAAGCCAGAGTATTCCGGGAGTCATGCCCTGATAATCGGCATAAATGAATTCCAGCACGCATCACCCCTGGAGTACGCCGTCAGCGATGCCACTTCGGTTGCTGGTGCTTTGATTAGCAATTTTGGCTTTTCTAAAGACAATGTACGGGTGCTTGTCAATGCGGAAGCCGGGCGTCGCAGTATCATGTCATCTTATTTGTCATATGGACAAGCAGCCACCGCACCAAACGATCGTCTATTGGTCTTCTTCGCAGGTCACGGTCTCACATGTTCAGGTTCAAGGGGCGAGATCGGTTTTCTAGTACCCCATGATGGTAATCCTGCTGATCTTTCAACACTTATTCGTTGGGATGAACTGACGTACAACGCAGAATTGATCAAAGCGAAGCATCTTCTTTTTGTCATGGACGCTTGCTATGGTGGTCTGATCCTGCAGCGTAGCATATCTGCTGGTAGTATGCGCTTTCTCAAAGACATGCTATTGCGCCCCGTTAGACAAGTCATAACGGCTGGAAAGGCAGATCAGGAAGTTGCCGATTCTGGAGGTCCGAGACCATCTCATTCAGTCTTTACTGGCTACTTCCTCGATGCCTTAGATGGGAAGGCGGCTACTGATGATGGTGTTATTACGGCCAATGGAGTAATGGCCTACGTATATGATAAGGTTTCCAAAGACATTCACTCACGCCAAACCCCGCATTTCGGTTTCTTTGATGGAGACGGCGATTTCATTTTTATAGCACCATCCCTGCTCAACTTTACAGGTGAGGACAAGGTTGACGAAGACATCTTAATAACCGTTCCGTCTGTTGAAGTCCCTGAAGCGCAGAACCATGAATATACTTTGGTAGAGACCGTTAAAGAATATATCGCAGACCCGAAGGCCTTGATTAAGCTACATGATCTTTCAGTTAGGCATGTCAGAAACTTTCTTGTGGAAACCAATCAAGAGAAGTTCCCAGTTCAAGGAGTTTCTTTCACGGTTCCTGAATTTGTTGCAAGGCTGGATCGTTACCAGGCTGCAGTCCACGATCTTCAGCAATTAACAAGCTGTCTTTCTTACTGGGGCACGAGTGAGCATAGGACGATACTGCAGAAGGTTGCGAGCCGTGCCACAGACCATCTGCAATCAGAGAGCGGGACTGTCGTCTGGCTTGCGTTGCGCTGGTATCCCCTTATGCTGATAGCTTATGCGGCTGGGATTGCGGCAGTTTCAGCCCGGAATTTCGGCAGTCTCTATGCACTCTTGACCGCACCGTCGGCGGCCCGGCATTCGTCATCAGAGTCTACGGAACTATTGTGGTCTCTCGGCGAAGCAATCTCGGAGCTACATGATGCCTTCAAAACACTTCCAGGTCACGAAAGAAACTACGTCCCGCGGAGCGAGTATCTCTTCAAACTACTCCAACCCGATATAGACGACCTCTTTTTTATCGGAAGAGAATACGAACGGGCATTTGATAATTTCGAGGTTCTTCTGGCCTTAGCCCATGCCGATTTATATAAGCAAAAACATAGTCGGGTTTGGGGACCCATTGGGCGGTTCGGATGGAAGTACAGCGGTCGAGGCCATCGCGAGAACCCGCTAAAGGACATCATTGATGAGGCACAAAGAATGGGTTCTGCTTGGCCGCCCCTTGAAGCCGGATTTTTCGGGGCAGACACGAATAGATTCCAAGAAGTTGCCGCGGCTTTTGAAGAAGGTATGAAGACTTTGAATTGGTGGTAATAGAACTGGAATTGTCGAACGAGGCGCTGCAGCCAATCGGCGAAAGCAGGGGCGGCTTTCGCCTCTGGCTGAGCTCTGTGTTGAGCTAAGTGTTGGGGCACACACATTGAACACGGAAGGAGGACAGGATGCCGGCAGTATATATAGGAGTCATGATGGAATCAGGGGACATAAAGTGGCGTCCCAAGTTTTCTGCTGGACTTTCGGACGAGGGACCGGAGGATCAACACCTCATTATTGATTTCACTGGACGTATGTCGAGCCTGCCATGGGTGACTCTAGCATCCTATGGATATGCTATCGACCTTGATGCCTTGGCTATCTCGGTTCCAGTTCTGTTTGACAAGAAATGGCTGAGAAACAGGGGGCTTACGAAAGCGAATTTCGCAGAGGCTGGTAACAACAGGTATGTGATAGACATGCAATTGTAGTAGAGTGTGAGGAGGAAAATGATGCCTAAGCGGAGCGAGTCAGATACTGCTACCAGCATCGAGATCTCCGTGTTCGATTCGGTTTCAAAGGATAACCTACGGGGTATTCTCGAAACAACGGCGGAGTTGACCTTGGACAACATACTGGAAAGCGAGGAACTGAAGCAAATACCGGTGTTCGGCACCCTCGTAAGAGTAGTTAAGCTAGGGGCAAGTCTCAGGGATCGATTGTTCGCCCGGAAACTTCTGGTGTTTCTTCGTGAAGTGGCATCCATTTCGGACGAAAAGCGCATCGAGTTTGTCGATAAGCTGTCGTCAAAAGGTAACAAACAGTGGGCTGGCGAGGCGATTCTATTGCTATTGGAAAGACTTGACGACATGACCAAGCCCGAGATTGTGGGGAAAATAGTTTGCTCCTCAATCTTGGGCGAAATAGACAACGAAATGTCTCTGAAGCTAAGCGCCATGGTTGATCGCGCATACATCACAGACCTCCTTTCGCTTCCTGATTCCGAAGTGGGCAGAGGAATAGACCCCAATGTTGCGGAAGCGCTTGCATCCGTTGGCCTTCTGGGGCGTCGAATGGAGTTAGATGTCTTGGGTCTTCGAGGTCGCAAAGGAGCTAACATTCCGGTCTACTCATTGAACAAGTACGGCAAAGCGCTGGTCGGGATACTGAATAAGAACAAGAACAGATAGTTAGCACCAACAAAGCGCTGAACCGGATCGCGGCCCCATCGGGCCACTCCCGGTTATCTTTTCGTTAGAGGAGGAGATAATTATGAATCTTACCGAAGCAGCAAAAGTGATCGACGATATTATAAGCTCCATAAAAGATGATCCTGCTCAGTTTCACCTTTCAATTAACGTTACTGGGCAGCAGATTACATCTTATGGTGGAACGGGTATGAGTGTGTCCGTAACGGGTGGAGGTCCCGGATCAACAACAATCGGGAATAAGGTCTCTCTCGATGGGGCGTCTGTTGAAATCTCCCGGCAGCGCGGAGTCCAGGCTATGAATGAGCAATTTAACGCCCTACTCAGCACTCTTGCTACCATCTCACAGCAACTAAAGTCACCGACACCCGACAAAACCCTTATTCAACGTCTTGCCGCATCAATCAAGAACACCTGGGTTCCGGGCGTCATTGTCGGGGTGGTTGCCAATGTTGTTTCTGCCGCACTCGGCGCATGATTCCTCTAACAAGGCTTAGCTTTGTGTTGAACCTGTAGAAAAACCCCTGAATATGCTATAATTTCTCCATTCAAAACAATCTGTTCGGGAGGGGATAGTTGCAAGATACAAACCATATGATTACAAACAGGGTAAATTTATTCCCATCTCTTTCGACAAGCAGATCCTTCCCGGCACCTTCGAATATACCCTCAACTACACAGAATGCGCTAAAATCTACGATTTCAAACTTAGGAAGGACAAATGACCCACAAAAAACTAGTCTTTAATCGTTTCAGGGCGCTGTTAGGGGTTTTTCTACAGGTTCGTTTGGGCAAAACAAAATATTAGATAATTACATCAGGAGGCAATATGAAAAAATTATCATTAGTATTACTGCTTGTTTTGCTTTTCTCTATATCTATTTACTGTACGGCCATCTCAAAAGAAAAGAAAACATCAACTAAACAAAAAAAGAAAACAGAAGCAGTAGACGCTTCGCCTCTTATACCTTTTGATATCGACGCAGAAAAGTTACCTCCACATTATAAAGGTACCGACATTGTGAGATTGTATTCCCTATTTGCCAAGAAAACACCATTAAAAAAAGAAGAGTTTGAGACGACAGTTGAATATGAAAAGAAAATTGCAGAGGCTGTTTCGAGCGATATCTACGCCTTTAGAATTGAAGAAGGTTCCGGGTTGCCCGTGCACGGATTGAGAGTAGGACCTTATGATGCTGATACACAAAGTTTTCGGATTTCTTTGGAAACTGAATGGTTAAGTAAATTTACTTTCATGGATTATAGAGCTTCCATAATAGTTAAAACACTTAAAATGCGCTCTCGCTCTTATTTGGGCTCAAACGCATTTGGTGCTATGCGTGAGGTTACGCGCTTCAGCGCAATACAGTATGGTCTTGCACTTGTGAATCAGGAAGATTTCGGAAGCAGTAGCTATGACGATAATAAATATAATATAAAAACACCTCTGACAAGTATTAGAAACGTCAATATTACAATCCAGAGTCCACCTGACAAGGCGAGAACATTAAAGGACAATATTGGAGTTCTACTCCTCTGTAAACCGGTTTTGTATAAGCCTAACATTGAGGAAGTACATAAAAACAAAGGAAATGATTTAATTTTTGAATCATTTGATTCTTCGCAGGCCACTATTGATGATCCGACATCTCACTTATACGAACGTAAATATATAAATGTCGAAATATTGGCAATATGGATTTATAACATCCGCACAGGTGAAGTGATTTTAAAAAAGCAATTGAAAGACGAAGACGATACAGAGACTTGAGAGACTTTGAGCAACACTATTTATTTGCGCCGGTAATAAATTCGTTTTACTCTCCTTCATTTGGTAATTCTTGGTAATGCATTCAATTGTCCCTGTTTGTTTGTAGGTGTTCTAAATAATTGGTAATTTCAACTTTCTCACTGGTTATTTCTGCGTATTGCGGAGTGAAAGCTGCTACACATTAAACTTCTGCCGGATTGC
>CAYMTB010000056.1:3013-16665 GCA_964393225.1 uncultured Syntrophorhabdaceae bacterium | reverse complement strand
AAATTGAAGGAGACTATTTTCCCTCAGATTACATCTGACGACAAAAAGGTGCAGAAGACGATTTCGCAGGTCAGTAATAACCTCGAAATCATAGCAGCAGAGGGCAACAGGCTGGCGACATTGATAAACGACCTTCTCGATATTGCAAAGATGGAAGCCGGGAAGGTTGAATGGAAACATAATCCCTTTTCTGTTGGAGAGGTTATAGACCATGCAACAGCTGCAACCATGTCGCTTTTCAGAGAAAAAAAATGCCATCTCATCATTGAGGTTGATCCCGGCCTTCCGGAAGTGACAGGAGATAGAGACAGGGTCATTCAGGTAGTGATAAATCTCATTTCAAATGCCTTGAAATTTACAGAAGAAGGTTTCGTAAAGTGCAGGGCAGCAAGGAGAGAAGACGAAATTATTATCAGCGTAATCGACACCGGGATGGGTATTCCGAAAGAAGACCATGCAAAAATATTCGAAAAGTTCAGACAGGCAGGTGATATGCTCACGGGCAAACCTATGGGGACAGGTCTCGGCCTTACCATTTGTAAACAGATTGTGGAACATCATGGGGGGATAATTTGGGTTGAGAGTGAACCGGGCAAAGGAAGCACCTTTTCATTCACCCTGCCTCTCAGTGCCAGACGTAAACCGGAGGCGGAAGCATAAATGGCTCAAGTGAAGATTAGCAGGATTCTTTCCAGGGGTGATGTGGTTTCCTGTATCTATAATGTTATAAATTCGTTGAGGCTTTCATTGAGGATAGAAGATGCCGGCAACAACGTGCTTATAGGCAGTAACGATATCAGCGCTTTTTCAAGTTTCCCGATAACGTGCGGGGACGAGATAATAGGATGGGTGAAGGGTGACGAGGGGGCATCGATTGTAGCAGCATTTCTCAATATCCTTGCGAATGCAGAATTTGAAAAGAAGGTTATAGCCCTGGAGGCTTTGAGCAAATACAAGGAATTATCAATGCTCTACAATTTTACAGAGAGGATTGCCACCTGCCGGAGCAAAAAAGAGGTCGGACAATTAGTAGTTAAAGAGGCCCGCCAATTTATTAAGGGAGACAATGTGTCGATTATGCTGATTGATGATGAATTGCAGGAGATGGAGATAATTGCCGCATCAGGGAGTGAGGTATATCCCAAAATCAGACTGAAAGCAGGTGAAGGAATAGCCGGCAGCGTAATGCTGAGCGGAAAGGCAGAGATAATAAATGACGTGAGTTCCGATCCAAGATATAGAGAGGGGAAAAACAAGGTTTCCTCTTTGGTGTGTGCACCCTTGAAGATAAATGATCGGGTACTGGGGGTTATCAATATAAGCAGCGAAGGGCCGTATCAATATTCATCGATGGATTTAAAACTATTTTCCGCCCTTGCCCTGCAGGCTGCGGTATCCATTGAAAACGCGATCTTTTATGAAAACTTAAGAGAAACTTTTATTACCACTATACAAACACTTGCCGAGACAGTTGAAAAGAGGGATCGTTATACAGGCGGGCATATCACGAGGGTTATGAACTATAGCACTCTTATCGGACATGAGCTCGGTCTTTCTGATGAAGAGATGCAGCGCCTTGTTTTTGCTGCAATACTCCATGATATCGGAAAGATAGGTATAAGGGATATGATTTTACTCAAGACCGGAAAGCTTACCGATGAAGAATATGCGGAGATTAAAAAACATCCAATTTACGGGGAAGAGATATTAAAGCCTATAAAACAGCTTAAAAACATAATTCCCGGCATAAAACAGCACCACGAGCGGTTTGACGGGAGTGGTTATCCGGAAGGGTTGAGAAAGGATGACATAGATTTGATTGCACGTATCATCTCTGTTGCTGATACATTCGATGCTATGACAACGAACAGACCTTACGGGTACTGCAAAACCTTTGATGAAACCTTTAAAGAGCTCGGGAAGAATGTCGGGACGCAGCTTGATCCCGACGTATTTGCAGCCTTTTTGCGGGTATACGAAAAAAATAAAACGCTAAGCCTGGAGGCGTAAAATGCCAATAATATTGATAGTTGACGATGAGCCCCACATAAGGCTCCTCCTCGAACAAACCATGGAAGAGCTTGAAGACGAGGGTGTAGAGTTACTGACCGCCTGCAATGGAATTGATGCCCTTAACATCATTAAGGAAAAAAGGCCTGAACTGATTTTCATCGATGTGATGATGCCGGGCCTGAGTGGCTTTGAGGTATGTAACAAGGTTAAAAATGAACTGGGCATGAAGGAGCTGTACATAATCATGCTCACGGCAAAAGGACAGGAAGTTGACAGGGAGCAGGGGATTAAATCAGGTGCAGACATCTATATGACAAAGCCGTTCAATCCGGATGAAGTATTGAAAAAGGCCCGGGAAGTATTGGGATTAGAATAAAGTGAAAGGCAAAAGGTGAAAGGTGAAAAGTGAAAGGTGAAAAGTGAAAGGCAAACAAAACTTGTTCACAGTTCACGGTTCACAGTTCACGGTAAAAGCAGTAGATGGAAGCAGGAAGACAATGATGAATGAAAAATTAATAATTATAAAAGCTTTTAATTCTTAATTCTACATTCTTAATTCTTCACAGCTGAACTTAAGACAGGTGGATAAACATGGATTCCAAGATTATTGATGAAATAATACAGATTGTAGGAAAGGAAAATGCTCTTACAGCGCCGGAGGACAGAAAGTGCTATTCGTACGACGCAAGGACAGATGGTGTAGTGCCCGATATGGTTGTATTCCCGTCATCAGCACAAGAGGTTTCGCAGATACTCATCCTGGCGAACGACCATTTATTCCCGGTGATCCCAAGGGGGCAGGGCACAGGTCTCACTGGTGGTTCAATCCCTTTGAATGGCGGCGTAGTCCTCGTGTTCACAAAGATGAACAGGATAGTGGAGATTGATACGAAGAACCTGATAGCTGTTGTGGAGCCGGGCGTTATAACCTATATGTTTCAGGAGGAAGTGGCGAAGTATGGTCTTTGCTATCCCCCCGACCCTGCTTCGTATAAATATTCAAGTATCGGCGGCAATGTTGCCGAATGTGCAGGCGGGCCTAATTCGCTTAAATACGGTGTTACCAGGGATTATGTCATCGGCCTCGAGGTTGTTGTTCCCACCGGTGAGATTTTGAATGTGGGTGTGCGTACCATGAAGGGGGTTGTTGGGTACGATCTTACCCGGCTTTTTGTGGGAAGCGAAGGCACTCTTGGAGTTATAACGAGGATAAATCTGAAACTTATCCCCCTTCCTGAGGCAAAAGTCACAATTCTGGCGCTCTTCGGAAGGGTGGAGGACACGGCAGAAGCGGTTTCAGCGATTATAGCGGCAAAGATCATCCCCTCTACAATTGAATTTATGGACAGGGCGTCCATCCGTTGCAGTGAGCAGGCAAATCCCATGGGCATTCCTGAAGACATAGAGGGGCTGTTGCTGATCGAGGTGGATGGTGACAGCGTTTCCATTGAATCACAGGCCGAAAGGATCAAATCAGTACTTTCTGAACACAATGCTGCAGAGATAAAACTTACCCGTGATCCCAATGAGGCAGACAAACTATGGCAGGCAAGAAGGGTTGTATCACAGGCAACCTATAATTTGAATCCCGTGAAGGTTGCTGAAGATGTGGTGGTGCCCCGGTCGAATATTCCGAACCTGATCCGTTTCCTGGAACAGATGCAGAAAAAATTCGAGGTACCTATCCTTAGTTTTGGTCATGCCGGAGACGGGAATTTCCACGTGAGCATTATGATCAAGGATACGCCTGAAGACCGTCACAAGGCAGAAGGTGCAGTAAAGGAAATATTTGCTGAAACCATAAGGCTTGGTGGTACGCTGTCAGGTGAGCATGGGATTGGCACTTCCAAGGCAGCCTACCTGGGTATGGAGCTCTCGCCCGGGGTGATGGACACCATGAAAAAGATTAAAAGGCTTTTTGATCCGAATAATATCCTCAATCCCGGTAAAATATTTCCATTATAAATGTATCAAATTTACCAACTTTCTGTGGCGAGGTATTGAATAATATTATTTAAAAAAATATTCACAAAAAAAAATTGCAAAAGCATTTACTTTATGATAAATAACGTATGTGAAATAATTCTTTTGGCCAGACCAAAAAAGGGGTTAAATTAAAAGATGATTGATTTTAATTATACCATACTGATTCAGTTTGCGAATTTTCTCATTCTTCTTATCCTTTTGAACAGTTTTTTGTTCAAGCCGGTTTTGAAGGCTATAAGTAAACGTGATACCACAATCAGCTCTCTTTTTGGAAAGTCCAAGGATATCAGGGAAGATCTTGTTAATCTCGAAAGATCCTATGATGAAAAAATAAAGGAAAGAAAAAGGCCAATCCTTGAATCAAAGGATGCATTACTGAACGAGGCCCACACTAATTCAATGCATGTTATCGAGAAGACAAGGGCTGAATTGTCTGATGAACTCACACGCTCAAAAGCTGAAATAGAACAGGAAAGCAAGAAGATTTACGCATCGTTAAAAATGGAAGTAGAAAGACTTTCCACAGAAGCTGCGCAGAAGATTTTGAAAAGGAGTCTTTAATGACTGGTGGCCCTGAATCCATATGGTCCTGGGTTTTTAAATTTGTCAATTTTGCTGTTCTTGTAGGAGTCCTTGTAAAGTATGCCGGGAAACCTCTGAAGGATTATCTTGTAAACCGTCACCAGACAATCAAGGATAAAGTTGAAGAGGCTGAAAGGCTGCTGAGAGACGCGGAAGCGTTAAGAGTCGAGTATGAGAAAAAAATCGCAAAGCTCGATGAGGAAGTCGATGCATTCAAGAAGACAGTGTTTGCAGAGGCTGAAAAGGAAAAAAAGAAGATACTGGATGATGCAGAAAAATATGCATCAAGGATAAAGGAACAGGCAAGGCTTACTTACGAGCAGGAAGCAAGAGAAGTGGTCGGCAAAATAAAAGAAGAAATTGCAAGACAGACAATAGAAAAGGCAGAAAAGATTGTAATGGGAAAACTCACAAAAGATGACCACAGCAGGATGGTGGATGAGTTCATAGAAAAATTGAGGAGCATGAATTGATAAGCCAATCCATTGCAAAAAGATATGCAAGAGGCCTCTTTGCCGTCGGTGAGAATGATGGTAAATACCGCTTATATTATGATGAGCTCGATACCATTCTTAGGTATTTCAGGGAAGAGCCGAAGCTTGGAAATGCTCTTATGCTTCCGATCGTGGAGATGAAAAAACGTAAAGAACTGCTTGGAGATGTAATGAGGGCATTCGGTGTTTCTCTCCCGCTGGCCAATATATTCAGTATGCTGCTTGAAAATAATAGAATGGGGTATCTTGCGCTCATTAAAAATGTTTACGGGGAGCTCATAGACGACAAAGAAGGCAGGGTCAGAGGAACGTTATTGTCGGCATATCCCCTTGATGATAGCACAAAAGTACGCATTGAAGAGGCTTTGAAAGAGAAATTACATAAAGAAGTGGTTCTATCTTTGGTTGAAGACAAGTCGCTGATGGGCGGTGTGAAGGTTGTCATAAAAGGAACAATAATAGACGGAAGCGCAAAAAGACAACTTGAGTTACTGAAGGAAAATATCTTGAAGGAGTAGAGCGTATGGAGATTAGGGCAGATGAGATAAGCAGGATCATAGAGCAGAAGATTTCAGGTTTTGAGAAAGAGATCAATCTGCAGGAGACCGGTGTAATAATCTCTATTGGCGATGGTATTGCAAGGATTTACGGGCTTGAAAACGCAATGGCAGGTGAGCTCCTTGAATTCCCACACAACATAACAGGAATGGTTCTCAATCTCGAAGAGGATAATATCGGCGCCGTTGTTTTTGGTGAAGATTATAAGATAAAAGAAGGTGATCTGGCGAAGAGGACCGGAAAGATCGCCCGGGTTCCCGTTGGTGAGGCATTGGTGGGAAGGGTTGTTGACGGCCTTGGAGAACCTATAGACGGAAAAGGTCCGGTTGAGACAACAGAGTACAGAAATGTTGAACAGACGGCCCCCGGTGTCGTGGTAAGGCAGCCCGTGAAAGAACCGATTCAAACGGGAATAAAGGCCATCGATGCCATGATACCTATTGGTAAAGGCCAGAGGGAGTTGATCATCGGCGACAGGGGGACAGGCAAAACCGTTGTTGCTATCGATACAATAATAAATCAGAAAGGTAACGATGTTTTTTGCATCTATGTCGCTATCGGGCAGAAAAGATCGTCTGTTGCAAGAACGGTAGATTTACTGACCAGTTACGGCGCTATGGAATATACGACAGTCGTGGCAGCAACGGCAAGTGATCCGGCACCTCTCCAATATCTTGCCCCTTTTTCGGGTACTGCAATGGGCGAGTATTTCAGGGATACGGGAAGACATGCACTGATTGTGTATGATGACCTTTCAAAGCATGCTGTTGCTTACAGGCAGTTATCACTTCTATTAAGAAGACCGCCCGCAAGGGAGGCATACCCCGGCGATATTTTTTATCTCCACTCACGGCTGCTTGAACGGTCGGCCAAGTGGGATGATGAGCACGGCGGCGGATCACTCACAGCACTCCCTGTTATTGAAACACAGGCAGGAGACGTTTCTGCATACATACCAACGAACGTTATCTCCATAACAGACGGACAGATTTATCTTGAACCGGAACTCTTTTATGCCGGTGTAAGGCCTGCAATCAATGTCGGTATCTCGGTATCGAGGGTTGGAGGTAATGCGCAGATAAAAGCCATGAAGCAGGTAGCCGGACGTTTGAGGATCGAACTTGCACAGTACAGGGAGATGGCAGCTTTTGCCAAGTTCGGAAGTGATCTCGACAAGACTACCCAGGCGCTCCTTGCCAGAGGTTCGCGTCTCACAGAACTTCTTAAGCAGGGGCAGTATGTTCCAGTCCCTGTTGAAAGGCAGGTTGTGCTCATGTACGCAGGTGCAAACGGATATATAGACACATATCCTGAAAGTGCACTTAAGAAGTATGAGCAGGAGATGCTTCAGTTTGTTGAAGAAAAGCACCCAGATCTTTATACTGATATTAAAGTTAAGAAACAGATTGATTCATCGCTTGATGAAAAGCTTGTTAAAGTTCTCGATGAATTCAAAAAGCAGTTTACATACTAATTAAGGGTATTCAATGGCGACATTAAGAGATATAAAGAGGAAAATAAGCAGTATAGAAAGTACCAGGACCATTACAAGGACAATGAAAATGGTTTCTGCCTCCAAATTGAGAAGGGCGCAGGATGAACTGGAAAAGATACGGGCTTATGCTTCGAAAATAGAGGAATTAACGGGTCGCGTTATTGCGAATGTGCCTCAGGAGAGTCACCCGCTTCTTATGGAGAGGGAGCAGATAAAAAAAGTACTCATTGTTTCAATAGCGTCTGATAGAGGCCTGTGTGGTGGATTCAATATTAACATAGGCACCAAGGCTGAAAACTTTGTTTCACAAAACAGAGATCAATACGAAAAGGTTGCGGTTTATGCTATTGGAAAGAAGGTTAGGGATTACCTCTTTAGAAGAAAAGTAGAAATTATTAAAGATTTCAGCGACATAAAAAAGGTTGATAAAGGCCTGGTTGATTCAATAGCAGCCGATCTTATCAGGTATTATACAGAGGGAGAATTTGATAAAATCTATCTGGAATATACCCACTTCCTGTCACCTGTTAAGCAATTGGTAATGTTTGATGAATTTCTCCCCGTTAGAGCATCTCAAGCATACGAAGATACAGAATATCTTTATGAGCCGGATAAAAATAAAATCATTGAAAAGCTGATCCCTCGATACATAAGCACAAAGATATATTTTGCCATGCTCAATTCTCAGACATCAGAGCACGGGGCAAGGATGAGCGCAATGGAAAACGCAACGAACAACAGTGGTGAGATGATAGATAATCTTACCCTTATCTATAATAAACGAAGACAGGAAAGCATAACCAATGATATGATGGACATTGTTGGTGGCGCTGAGGCTTTGAGAGGAACATAGAGGAACTGTAAAATATTCGTGGAAGTTCTGCTATGAATAGCTGAACTGCTTAAAAGGAGGAGCATAGATGAGCGTGGAGGTAAAAGGTAAAATAGTTCAGGTCATAGGAACAGTTGTGGATATAAGGTTTCCCTCTGACAACCTTCCGCCTATATTCGGAGCGGTATACATTACGAACCCTACAATAAACGATAAGCCTGAGAATCTTGTTCTTGAGGTCGCTCAGCACATCGGAGACAGCACATTGCGCTGCATAGGAATGGAAACAACAGACGGACTTTCCCGTGGCCAGGAAGCTGTATATAGAGGTGCCCAGATAAGCATACCAGTGGGTAAAGAGATTCTCGGAAGGGTGCTGAACGTAATAGGGGAACCGGTGGATGGTCAGGGCCCTGTTGTAACAGAGATGAAATACCCCATACACAGACCAGCCCCTTTGCTTACCCAGCAGAATACGAAGATTGAACTTCTTGAAACAGGCGTTAAGGTTATCGATCTCCTTGAGCCGTACTCAAAGGGCGGAAAAGTCGGACTATTTGGTGGTGCCGGTGTTGGCAAAACGGTTCTTATAATGGAAATGATCCATAATATTGCCATACACCATGGCGGTATATCCGTATTCGGCGGCGTTGGCGAGAGAACAAGAGAAGGCAACGACCTCTGGCTGGAGATGAAGCAGTCAGGCGTTATTGAAAAATGTGCACTTATCTACGGCCAGATGACAGAAGTGCCGGGTGCGCGTGCAAGAATAGGTCTTACAGCATTGACAGCAGCAGAGTATTTCAGGGATGAGGCAGGCCAGGATGTGCTCCTCTTTATTGACAATATATTCCGTTTTACACAGGCCAACTCAGAGGTTTCTGCTTTGCTCGGCAGGATGCCTTCGGCAGTCGGTTACCAGCCGACCCTTGCAACAGACCTTGGGGAGCTGGAAGAAAGGATTACTTCAACACTGAAAGGATCAATTACCTCTGTTCAGGCTGTTTATGTGCCTGCGGATGACTTGACTGATCCGGCCCCGGCAACTACTTTTGCGCACCTTGATGCCACTACGGTTCTGTCAAGACAGATTTCAGAGCTCGGTATATATCCTGCTGTAGACCCCCTTGATTCCACAAGCCGAATCCTTGACCCCAAGGTAGTAGGCGAAGAACATTATGCGGTGGCACGTGAGGTCCAGAGAATTCTTCAGAAATACAAGGATTTGCAGGATATTATTTCAATCCTCGGTATGGATGAGCTTTCAGAAGATGACAAGCTCGTTGTTGCCAGAGCAAGAAGGATACAGAGATTTCTGTCCCAGCCATTCTTTGTGGCAGAGGCCTTCACCGGGCAGCAGGGCAGATACGTTTCGATAAAGGATTCTATTAAAGGTTTCAGTGAAATCATCGAAGGCAAACACGATGATTTGCCTGAACAGGCATTCTACATGGTTGGAACCATTGAAGAGGCTGTTGAGCAGGCGAAACAGCTTATGGGAGATTAACATTGCCAATGCTGAATCTTGAAATTATTACACCCAGAAGGTTGCTTGTCCACGAAGAGGTTGAGATGGTAGAAGCCAGGGGTGATCTTGGCGATTTTGGCATCCTCCCCGGTCATATAAAATTTCTTACAACACTTGATGTTGGAGAAATCAGGTATATCAAAAATGGCAGGGCGAGACATCTTTTTACAGGCGGTGGTTTTGGAGAAGTGGTTGATGACAGGATAGTCTTTCTTGTAGACACAGCAGAATTTGCCGAAGAGATAGATGTTGACAGGGCAGAGCGAACTGTGAAATGGGCAGAGTCTGTCCTCAACGAGATATCAACAGATTCTTTAGAGCACAGAATGTATGAGCTTGCGCTTCTGCGTTCTATTGCAAGGATTTCGGTGGCGTCTAAGAAGCTTTAATGTTTTTCATCTTTTGATGAAAAACTTTTCAAGTATAATTATGATCATATTGACAGACTGCTTTCCACAGCTTTTATAGCATCAGCGGCAGAACTTGTTATGCCGCCTGTATAGCCCGAACCTTCGCCTATCGGATACAGATTTTTTATATTTACTGATTCATATTTTTCGCTGCGCTTAATTCTTACAGGGGAAGAAGTTCTTGTTTCTGCACCTAATAATATCGCATGATTTGAAACAAACAGCGGATAATCCTCTTTCCATTTATTAAACGCGCTTAAAAGCGCCTCATATACGAATCTTGGCAAGATTTCACTCATATCAGCAGCCATAACTCCCATCTTATAAGATGTTTTATTTAAGTTGTCAGAGACCCTTCCGTACAAAAAATCCACCAGGTTCTGTGCAGGGGCTTCCCATCCCCCCCCGCCTGCATTAAAAGCCTTCCGCTCTATATCCCTTTGGAATTCAATACCTGCAAGCGGATTGGTTGATTTGTAATCATCTGTATGACAGGTTACAACAATCGCTGAATTTGAGAATGCCGATGACCGGTTCGAGTAGCTCATGCCGTTTAAAACCATCATGTTATTTTCAGATGAAGCATTTACTACCTCTCCTCCTGGGCACATACAGAATGTATATACCCCTCTTCCTATCTTCCTGTCGGTATAGGTAAAAGAATAATCAGCAGCCCCTATGCCGGGAAAGTTCTTATATTTATTGCCATATCTAATAAGATTAATAATTTCAGCAGGGTGTTCTATTCTAACTCCAACAGAAATAGGCTTCTGCTCAACAGTAATACCTTTTTTATGAATCATCTCAAACGTATCACGCGCAGAATGTCCAATCGCAAGATAGATAATTGAAGAACGGTACTCCTTGTCACCATTTATTACTACACCCAGTGCCTTACCATCCGATATAAGCATATCCGTCATTTTTGAGTTATAGAATATCTCACCGCCTCTTTCAAGGATATAGCCCCTCATATTAGTAACTATCCGCCGTAAAACGTCTGTCCCCAAATGGGGCTTGCTGATGTATCCTATTTCTTCAGGCGCACCGAATTTAATAAAAATATCCAGTACCCTGTTTACATATCCAGAATTTTTTATCCTGGAAAACAGCTTTCCATCCGAGTATGAACCTGCGCCGCCTTCACCGAATTGGATATTTGAATCAGGGTCCAGTTGTCTTTCTTTAATAAATTTTAGAACATCAACAGAACGCTCTTCTATCTTTTTACCTCTTTCAAATATTAGCGGTTTAATCCCGTAATCAATAAGCTCAAGGGCAGCAAACATGCCGGCAGGACCAAAACCTATTATTATGGGCCTTTCCCTGATGTTTTTTAATTCTCTGCATGCCTTTATGTTTTCAGTGTATACAGGAAAGTTTTCCTTGTTGTCGAAGCTGTCAGCAGTACTTACAACTATTGAGATTTCGTAATAGAACTGTTTTTTACTTCGCGCATCAAGTGATTTGCTGAGCATTTTGGCGAACTTTATATCTTTACCGCCAATCTTCAGCCTTTGTGAAGCAGCTTTTACGTATTCATCTATGCCGTCTTTTTCAACGGGTATTCTTAAATTGTTTATTATTAAATCCAAAAAAACGCCTCCATACTATACGTTAAACATCGCAGACAAGGCAGTTTGATGTCTTAAACCCTTTGATAACGGCTCCTTTTGCCTCTTTGAAAAAGCGATCAATAACTGATTTGTCCTGCCTTTCATCAAAAAATGTTCCGCCCCTGAGGTCATAGCAAAGCAAACGTTTGTTTGTGATAAACTCGGTAAGGATATGTTTATCAAGCAATTCCTTCTTCCCTGAGAGTTGTCCGGGAAGGCCGCTTAATCTTTTCAAGGTAATATCTTGATCGAGCAGGTGTTTTACGAGATTGATAAATCGTACAAGCTTCACGAGGGTGTATGTTGTGTCTCGCTGGAAAAGGGGGTTAGCCGGAAGCATGAAGCTTGACCGCATTGATTTTATATGCCTCTCCCAGTCGTTTCCGAAAAAATTGTCAAACAAAGGGGTATTGGGCGCTGCATAAAAGATGCTCGGGCCTGGGAGCAATCGTTTCCCCATGAGAAAGATGAGCATATCGATGATATTTTCAGGCTTTTGATCAGGAAGACCAATGATAAAATGCGTTTCCACGAGGAAGGGGGATGACTCAAGGTAGGGTATGAGATGGAGAAAATTTGTGCTGTAAAACCTGTGTTCTTCCCTGATAACATGCCGGTTAATGTCCACCAGAGAAAAGTTCAGCCGCCGGAAGCCTGCCTTATACATATTGTCAAGCATTCCGGTACTCAATGTTTCAGAGTAAATCCCGTTCATGGCAGAGAGGGTTAGTTCTTTTCCCCTGAAAAGACTCAGGACTTCGGTAAAATAAGCGGGATCAAGGGTCAGCATGTCATCTTCGAAATCAATGGATTGGATGTTAAAATCCATGCACTCCGATATTTCCTGCTCTATGCCTGAAAGGCTTCTTATTCTGTACGGCACAGGGGGTTTACCGCAGAAGGCACAGCGGAAAGGACACCCGCGCGAAGTAAGAAAAAATGTATAATTTTTCCTGCCGATCCGGTATTTGGATGGATCCAGATACTTCCTGTCAGGTATCAGGTTGATGTCAGACTCAATATGAATGTCTGACAGGAAGAGCCTGCCCCTTTCTTTTGAGCAAACCCCCTGAATGCGGGGTATCCCCTTGGTCCTATCTGTTTTTAATGACTTGATAAGCTCAAAGAGAGGTGTTTCACCCTCGCCCCTTATTACATAATCCACATAGGGGGATTTCAGGATGTGTTTCGGAAAAATAGTTGGGTGTGTTCCGCCTGCGACAGTTATAATTGAATCATCTACTTCCCTGCAAATCCGGGCTACCTCTATTGCCTCATCAGCGTATGTGGTAAAAAGCGATGAGATACCGACAATGTCCGGCTTGTAAGATGCAATGGTATCTTTTATTTTTTCCCGGACGTACCCGAAACGGTAGTACGTGCTGAAAAGAGAGAGAGGCGTATAGATATCTTCTTTGTAATAGTTCTGCAAATCCGGAAACGGGTTGCCTCCCGGTATCCTGTGTGTTTTATTTGTTCTGAGATCGAGAACGGAGACATCACATATATCGCGTATCTTTGCCGCAAGATAGAGGAGGGCAAGGGGGTATGTCCTTATCCCGGTACCATAGAAATCTTCTATAGGGGGTTGAACAAGGAGTACGTGCACTTTTAAGGTTTAGATTGATTTTGAAGATGTTTAAAAAAAGCAGGCCCGGATGGATATGGGCCTGCTTAATTGGCTTAGAGTTTTACTACGTTTGCTGCGCTTGGGCCTTTCGGACCGCTTACAACATCAAAACTCACCTGCTGCCCTTCGGACAAGGATTTGAAACCGCTGTCCTGGATTGCTGAATAGTGAACAAACACGTCTCCGCCGTCATCGTTAGTGATGAAGCCAAAACCCTTAGACTCGTTGAACCATTTTACAACTCCTTTTGCCATGCTACATACCTCCTATTAAAATGTGGAAAAAACGGAACCGTGTTAGGAAGATACTACAAAAATAAAAGCCTTTGTGGATACAACTAACAAATGTTTCCGAACTCCGATAATATTATTACATAGAATTACGAGAAGGTCAAATTTTTTGAATATCTTTTTCCTTATTTTCTGAATCCGTCGTTTCGGTTCCGACTTCTGTCTCAGTTGCTGTTTCTGTTTCGGTTCCGGCTTCTGTCTCAGTTCCTGCTTCGGTT
>CAYMTB010000056.1:0-2913 GCA_964393225.1 uncultured Syntrophorhabdaceae bacterium | reverse complement strand
CTCAGTTGCTGTTTCTGTTTCGGTTCCGGCTTCTGTCTCAGTTCCTGCTTCGGTTTCGACTTCTGCTTCAGTTTCCGTCTGTCCGGTGAGCCGCCGCTGTCTTTTCTCTTCCTGTTTTTTCAGCCGGGATAACTCTTTTTTTCTTTTCTCGCTTTTAAATCCGCCACCACGTCTTGGCATAACAGCCTCCTCTCTCTAATATAAAAACTGACCCCCGGAATGATCAGCTATTCGCAGGGATTTGGATATTTCCGTCATTTTTCCAATAGTTTCCTCTGTGCATCTCTCAGGAAACCAACGACAGAGTCTATACTTTCTGGCACTAAGGAAATCCCATCAGGAGTGGGCATTAATTCGCCGTCATTGATTATGTTGTATGTTCTTAAGTCAATAATCTTTAATCCTTTACGATCTTCTATTGTTACCATTAACCTTTGTTTGGAACTCTTAATAATCTTACCTATTAACACGAAACCTCCCTTTATTGATTCTTATTTCCGGTATTTTTGTCCTGACCCTTCTCTTCGATTCTTTGATTCAAAGCAATAAGGGACGTAAGCTGAGACGGGAATAGTATAAAAAACTACAATATATACTTATATTACCACATAATCTGCCGTAAATACAGCGAAAAGAAATACGTTTCTAATCAAGCGCAATCGGTGAGATCACCTTTTAATTTTGACAGGGCGTGGGGCAGGGCGTCTACGATAAAAGACAGACATTCTGTTGCTGCTTTCGGGCTTCCTGGAAGATTTATGATAATACTTTCCCTGCGTATACCACAAATGCCACGTGATATGATACCATGCGGTGTTATTTTGTAACTCTGCATCCTCATTGCCTCTGCGAAGCCCGGGAGTTCCTTTTCGATGACTGTCCGTGTTGCTTCAGGGGTGACATCCCTTTTGCCGAGTCCTGTCCCGCCTGTGGTTATGATGAGGTCTATTTTGAATTCATCTGTAAATTTTTTTATTGTATCTGCAATGATGTCGACTTCGTCAGGAATTATAATAATATCATTTACCTCATAAGCATCCACGAGCATTTCTTTTAATGCCGGACCGCTTTTATCTTCCCGCAGCCCTGCAGAACCTTTATCGCTGATCGTAATAATTGCAACTGAATATTTCATATGTGAACCTCGATGATATCTCCCACGTTTACTTCGCCTTCAGTAAGCACCTCGGCGAATATACCCTCCTTCGGCATGACGCAATCTCCTACCTGCTGGAATATAGCGCATCTGCTGTGGCATTCCTTTCCTATCTGGCTGACCCGCAGAACAACACTCGCACCAACCTGTAATTTTGTCCCCACGGGAAGAGAAACGAGGTCGATACCTTCTGTTGTGAGGTTTTCCGCAAAATCACCGGGGTGAACATTAAGACCCATCTTCCTCATCTTTTCGATGCTATCCGTGGCAAGCAGACTTACCTGCCTGTGCATGAAACCTGCATGGGCATCATTTTCAAGACCCATATCTTTTATAAGACTGCATTTTCCTATGTTATGTTTTTTCTCGCCTTTATCTTTACTGATATTAACTGAAATGATTTTTCCTTTCATTGCGTTCTCCAGAATATTAGTGATTTAGTGATTGAGTAAATAAGTAATTATAACTGCCTTTCGTTTTTTAGCATTCAAAATCACTTAATCACTGATTTACTCAATTACTCTTGTTTTGTTGTTGCCGACTGCCTACTGCCTGCTGCTTGCCTCTTGCTGCCTGGCGATCTTTCAAACCGGCCGCTCTTCCCGCCGCTTTTTTCAAGGAGATAAAACGGACCCAGCTCAATACCTTTATCGATTGCCTTACACATATCGTATATTGTAAGGGCAGCAATTGCAGCGCAAGTAAGGGCTTCCATTTCAACGCCGGTTTGCCCATTTGTTCTCACTGTTGATATAATTTCAACGGCCGAGTCCTTATCGATGAAATCGTAATTTACATCTATGTGGGTAATTGAGAGCGGATGACAGAGCGGTATAAGTTCATGAGTCCTTTTTGCGCCCATTATTCCTGCTATCTTTGCAACGGTGAAAATATCTCCCTTGGGTCCATGTCCCGTTTTTACAGTCTTATATGTTTCGGGGGACATCGTTACCCTGCCGTAAGCCTTTGCCTCCCTTTCAGTCTCTTTTTTACCGCTCACATCTACCATATGAGCTTTGCCGTTGTTATCGAGGTGTGTCAGTTTCATATAAAATCTCCTGATGCTTTTTCCTTTTTCAGTAAGTTTTATAGTACAGCAATACTCTCTTTCTTTCAACCCTTATTCTTTTCTTCTTCTTTTCTCGTTCGATATGGCTGGAACACTGTTACGGCCCTTGGCCAGTGCTTCAGCCTGTGTGGAATTGGGGAGCAAAACAGAGAATTGATATAGGACACTTTAAAATAAATAGAACTCTGTTTTTATTGCTGCCGAGCACTGTTTGCTGCAACACGGTAAGCATTTTAACTTTCATAGCAGCTTTCACATGGCAATAAATATTTATTGTTTATTTTTACTGTTTCTCTGCTATAATCAAATGTAGATATGTTGATAGAGACAACATGCTGGGTTTGTCTCTATCACCCCCCCTGAACCTTTCTCGCCTTTTACGAGCTACGGGAACTGAGTGGAGTCAGGATATGACAGAGATAAATAATGCCGGCAAAACGGAAACAAAAACCAGAATCCATCTGAAATCAAAAAGCCTGCGCTGCAAGATAGCAATTCCTTTCACACCCCTGGTTATTTTGAATGAGCTTGATAAAATGTTTTTAACTATTCACTGTTCAATTCACTGAAGTGACCGTTACGCTTCACAGTCTTTCAAAAAGGAGTAATATCATGGCCATATCAACAAAAAAAGATTCACCCGACGGACTCGGGAAACGGAAGGAAGAGTCAATTCAATCTGAAAGAC
>CAYMTB010000055.1:0-16716 GCA_964393225.1 uncultured Syntrophorhabdaceae bacterium | reverse complement strand
TTTCCTGTTAGCCTGCGTCAATTATTATTGCCTATTTATTGAGATAGACAAATAACACTAACTTTTTATGCAATAAATTTGTCTGGTACTGAAGAACCAAAAAAAACGATAGATCCTAAGGATGAATTTATTGCATAAAGATGCTTACATATAAGTCTTAGAGTATGTATGAGGTTTAATGACCTGCGAATAATAGTAAAAACTTTTTCGAATCCTTATTCCTGGAGGGGGTATGCTTGATCATGTTGGTATAGAGATAGCTATAAAAAAGTTCATTGAACATAACAAAAGGGATATCCTTGGAGAAGACTTTATAAATGCTTCTTTTGTTGTGGTTGTGGATGAGACTATCTTTACAGACTACGAGCCTTTTTTTGAGATATTCAGGGAAAAGGTCAATCCATCAATAAAGGAATGGCTGAAGGAAAAGGGATATCGTTCAATATCAGGTGTAAGCATTGCCTTTGAGAAAGGCCATCCGAAAAAGAAAGATTACGAGATACAGTCCCTTTTGTCGTCAGATTTTAATAGCGAAGCTTCATCGGCCATGCCCTGTCAGCGCAAATTCAATATGTCCATCGAGAGCTTTGCAGCACGAAAAAAGATAAAAAGAGGTGCCTCCATGGAAAAATCCATACAAAAAATAAACCTGGTAAATACGGCCACCGGAGATGCTTTTGTCCTGCCAGGTGAGAGCATCATTGTAGGAAGACACAAAGGTTGCGATATCCACCTCGATGACGCGGCGGTCTCGGAGGTACACTGCGGTATCTTTATGAAGAATCGGAAGGTCATAATCGAAGATATGGGGAGTACAAACGGTACAAGGCTAAATCGGCAGATGGTCGAGAAGGCTGTACTTAGAGGAGGTGACAAAATACAGGTAGGGTCTGTGGAGCTACTCTTCAATGAATAGTTATCCCCTTATGATTGAAAATATCCGCAAACCCCTCAATCCTTTTTGGCAAAAAAGGGGTAATAAGGGATTTCCCATTACTTTCTGCTGGTTCGATTCAGTGCCTCAGCCAATACATCCATCGCAATCGGCGCTGCAGTGAGGCTCCCCAACCCTTGGTTTTCCGCTAAGACTGCGATGGCAATCCTCGGATTGTCTGCCGGGGCAAATCCGATAAACCACGAATGAGGCTTCTCGTCAGCGTCAATGCCCCTCAATCCTTTTTGGCAAAAAAGGGGTAATAAGGGATTTCCCATTACTTTCTGCTGGTTCGATTCAGTGCCTCAGCCAATACATCCATCGCAATCGGCGCTGCAGTGAGGCTCCCCAACCCTTGGTTTTCCGCTAAGACTGCGATGGCAATCCTCGGATTGTCTGCCGGGGCAAATCCGATAAACCACGAATGAGGCTTCTCGTCAGCGTCAATGCTGCCGTTCCCGTTTCTATCTCCCACCTCTGCCGTTCCCGTTTTTCCAGAAATTCTTATCGATACCGTATTCTTCCCTTTCGGGGCGGTTGTAAAGACGCTGTTTTCATAATAGACCTTTTTCACGTTCTTCCCTGTCCCGGTGATCATGACGCTTTCCATGAGATTTGCAATCTTCTCCGCTGTGGCACGTTGCACAATTCTTCCTTTTTCTATTGGTTTTGCTTCGATTACCATCGACTTCCCATCCCCTGTCCTGATTTCTTTTACAAGATATGGGTTCATCATGACACCCTTATTGGCAATTGTTCCAGCTACCATGGCCATCTGGAGCGGCGTTGCAGTTACAAGATTCTGCCCTATGGAACACTGGGCAATAACCTTCGGGTTTTTTCTGAAATCAGCAGCTTTGTAGGCCCCTGCACGTTCCCGGCTTCCATCAAATTCACGCCATGAAAAGGCAAGGCTCGCCTCCGCGTTATACACAGCGTGCTTCAACTGCGGTACGAGGTTCACCTTCTCGTTGAAACCGAACCGTGCGGCATAATGTAAGACCTCAACCCCCGTCTTCACACCGGCTTCGCTGAAAAACTGGTTGCACGACTCGATAAAGGCCTTGTCAATTCCTGCAATGCCATGATTGTGAATGTCAGAAATATCAAACCTGTTCTTCGTCTTGTCAGTGCACCGGATACTATAATCTTTTCCCTCATTTTTTCTGCTCCCCTCCTCCAGCCAAGCCGCTGCAACGACAGCCTTGAAGGTAGACCCGGGCGGGTAGAGGGCTTGAAATGTCCTGTTCTCATACCTTCGTTCCTTTTTATCCTTAAAGGTTTCTCTCCAGATTTTCCCGTCTTTAGTGTTTGGATCAAAGGACGGCGTACTCACGGCAGCCAGGACTTCGCCTGTCTTCACATCAAGGACAACTGCGGCCCCCCTCTTCTCCTTCATCAAATCGTAGGCCACCGCCTGTATGGCACTGTCGATAGTGAGCACTACCGTATCGCCCAGCTTTATCTTTATCATGGGATCATCGGCATCCCCGTAAACCGGGTTGTGCGTTGCACCGGTGAGGTAGGAGTCGAGTTCTTTTTCCAGATTTCTTGTACCGAAAACAGCGTTATAATGTCCTATAACAGGATAGGATTCCATCCCGGACACATATTCCCTCTGTACCCTGCCCGTTTTTTTGTCGTAAAGGCTTTTTACAAGGGTGATGCCGTTCCTGTCGAGGAATCCCCCCCTCACAACAGTTTCGTTACCGGCCTTTTTGCTGCTGCTTATGGATACGGACTGCGAATCGAAATAAATCCTTCCGTCCTTCTCATAGAGGAAGGCTGCACTGTTTTGAACCCTCTCTTTTGTTTCCCTGCCAAGCCTTTTTTCTGAGAGCATCTTTTCATCAACGGCAATTTTCTTACCGTCTGCCCTGAAAACACCTTCGTCTATGAGTCCCTCCATGAGAGCGATAAACTTTTTGTCGGTAAAACGATTCGTCATAAGTTCCTGTCTGCGCAGGATCATCCTGTCTACGAGAAAACCGATGAGGATTATTGAAAGAACCACAAAAAAGACCAAAAGGATTGTTACACGATTTTTCATTCACTCTGCCTTTCGCCTGATATTGTGAGCATGACGCCTGCCATGAAGAAATTAACAACAAGAGAACTTCCCCCGCAACTCACAAAGGGGAGCGTTACACCAGTAAGGGGGATCACGCCAAGATTTCCCGCTATAATAACAAATGTCTGCACTGCGGTAAGTGACGCTATACCGAAAGCCAGAGTCTTCTTGTACACATTACCGGCTCGCAAAGATACCAGAAAGTATCTTTGCACGAGAAGAATAAGTGCAAGGATGATGCTTAAGCCCCCGATAAAACCCATCTCTTCGCAGATGGCCGCAAAATTGAAGTCCGACTGGACCTCGGGTATGCGGTAGGGCTGTCCGTAGCCTATGCCGGAACCAAAGAGATCACCGGACGACACTGCCCAGATGACCCTCGTCATGGCTTCATTCCTTCCGAAAGGGTCAAACAGGGCATCAAAACGTTCACGGACAATCGATGGATACCCCATCGAATACGATACATAACCTGTCAGAAAGATTAAAACCACAAGAAAGGCGGCAATGGAATCCCTGCTGCCGGCATAGTAAAACATAATCAGGATAACAACGGAGAGAATGAAAACAGGACCAAAGTCTTTCTGGATAAATATTGGCAGAAGCCCGAAGATGCTCATCATGAGAAAAGGTCCGACGTACCTCAACCAGCTTGTAAACCTTCCTTTATAATAAAACTCGATACCTTTCCCCTTTTCATAGACATAGCTGGCCATGAAGAGGAGCATGAGGAGTTTGACGATTTCCACGGTCTGAAAGCCGAACAGCCAGAGTCTGCGCCCGTTGATAGTGTTGCCAAAGACGAGTGTAATCCCTATGAGGGCTACAGCCATTAACACCCAGAGATATTTTATTGATGAGATACGCGAAAACATCCTTTCTCCGAAAAGCATAACAACACCCACGCAGATAAGCGTTCCGAGGGTAATATTAATAAAGTGCTTCATACCCAGTCTTGCAAGGTCAAGGACATTGAGCACTATCCGGGCATCAGGACTTCGCCTTAATATGGACACAACGGCATCGTTCCGGGATATAGCCAGGTCAGGTGCAAGCCTCAAGGCCATTATAAGACCTATCCCTGCAAGGAAGGCTATCGCAGGGAGTATGAATGGATCTGCCCCCGGGAGCCTGGCACGTAAGGAAAAATGAAGGAGGACAAGCAAGGAAACAAAGAGGGTGCTGTAGATCGCATTAGGATAAGGGGTAAGAAAGTAGCTCGAAATGTCGGCCATTCCAGTGGAGGTATGAATGGAAGATGGCAGACCCCGGTCAACATAACTTGCCCTGAGAAGAAAAAAACCAGCGCTCATTACCAGCAGCACGATAAGGAGAAAGCGTAATTCCAGTCTCCGCATTGAGTTCACCTCAATGCCTCACTACAATGCCGATAAGCCCGCCGCCGAGAAAGCAGATAATAGATACCAGGGTTGCGGTATTGAGCATACCTCCTATCAGGTCGATTGTGGTCTTCCCAAGGTGAGAGAGCGTACCTATAAAGCTGGTAAAGACCTTCCAATCAGTCGTTGCACCGAGGAAATGAAGGGCCAGAAACGCTGCGTAGGTAAAAACACCAAACAACACTATACCGGCCACCCTTTTTAATGAGAAGGCAAGAAAAAAACCGAAAATACCGAAGACCGATGCAATGAGCGTCGCGTTAAGCATTGGACTCATATCAACCCCTCCTTCTGTCTGTAGTGAAGCATGTTAGTATATTAAGACTATAGAAAAGGGGTTTTTATGCAGGAAAATTATTTTTTTACCCAGATGGCAGTTCTTTGATTGCCTGAACAGTCAAAGCCATTAAAATAATAAACTCCAATTTCATTGGCCTTTAGGTGTATTTGAGCCCACCTGACATTATTGCCACCTGCCTGATTGTTATTTAACTGAACAACTTGAAATTGTAAATTAACCATATTTTTGGCTCTAAAATAATTTCCTTCTTTTGTGAGAACATATTTATTTACATTGATGCGAGGGTTTTGCATCCAAACATTTCCCGCAGGGCCACAACCGGATGGCTCACCATATGCAACATAAACAGGCTGGTTTGGATAATAGTTCTGTATTAGCTCAACCACTTCATCGTGGATGAGAACATCATCCCCATCCTTTAGTATTAATTGTTTTTTTGACATACTTTCAGAAAGATGTTTTGTAAGCGACAGCTCAGGAGATGGTGTTGTTGGGTTTCCTGGAAAAACAAGGGTCTCTGCGTCTTGCTTGAATCTGTTTTTGGCAGGTTGTTTCAACTCCGCAGACGAAGGGAAGCCGGATGCAACTTTGAAGACAAAATCCCCTTTATCAAGGTTGGGGTTCCTAATCTTCCCATACTGGGGATGCTGCGCCCCTTTTGAGTAGTTAACCACCTTGTCCTGGAGGAATTCTCCCAGTTCTGTACCTGTGATGTAGCCGTCTTTGTTGAGATCGGCTTCACCATTGAGGGCTGAAATAAGCTGATCCCGGAAAAGGCTCTTGTCGGGCACCTGTTCTTCGGCACTTCCGGAGGTAATAAACTGACGTACCGGTTTTATTGTTTTGTAGGAGATGCTCTCCGGTACTGCACGGGACAGGGCAAAGATGGAACCGGAGAAACAACTATCGAAGACGAAGAGGACATGCTTCGACTGAATACGCTTGGCATATACCTCAACAGTCTGCATGTCGAGGGCCTTTGAGAGAAAACCATTGCGATCCGTATTGGGATTCGGCGCATCAATGGGCACTATATACCCCATCTCCTCCCCATAAGCCTGTTTGACGGTATGGCCATGTCCGGCAAAGTAGATAATTAGCCTATCGTCGGGATTGTATCCATGACGTTCAATAAAGCTATCAAAGGCTTTAAGAAGTGCCTCACGGTCAGGATCATTAACGGTAACGACATTGAATCCCTGCTTTTCGAGGAGTGTCTTGATTGCTGTTACATCCTGCCCGACACCGGGTAGTTTCGGCCATCCCTTAGTGTAATTGCTCACACCAATCAGGAGGGCATGGCTCTCATTGTAGAGACCAACCTCCTGACCCTGGGTGTCTTTGATCTTCAAGGATATGCCGCGGGTATCGGCAAAGGCCGTCGAAGAAGCGCCGAACGATAAAACAATGATGAGTGCAAACACCAGATGACCCATTTTGTTAAAGCAATTCATCGCGTTCTCACCATCTCTTTGTCTGTCGATGAATTCCATTGGATACCCCCACACGATTACTTATGAGTATATTACGCTAAAAGCAACTTATTCTGCAACACGCAAAAAACAACGCTCTTATCGTATTTACCATCCGCTGCACGGGTACCCGTGGTGTTAGCCAGCAGATGATCCCCAAGTATAAGCCCGTGGGAATCTATTCCAGGAGAAGCCATTTCCAGATGGGCATGGCCTTGATGGTCCCGCATTCTGCTTCAATTTCCCTCTCTTCATCATCGGTAACAATAACAAGCTCGAAATCAGCAGACAGAATATCCTTTTGTTTTTCCTTGAGATCCTTGAGGACATCAACAAGGCCCTGTATTTCCCGTTCTTCCGTTCTCCGGTCTTCAAGAGAGAAGGAGACTTGTATTGCCTCTTCCAGAATCAGACCTTTTTTTAGGAGAAAATCGACCTCTGTCCCCTTGGGCGATCTGCCGTAGAAGACATCTTTACCCCGCCTCTGAAGCTCAAGGAAAACAAGATTTTCGTACTGGTGTCCAAGATTCTGTGAGAATCTGAAACTGATGGCATTCATCATAGCCGTATCTATTGCATAGACCTTCGAGGGGTTATAGATTTGACGCTTCAGGGAAAAATCGTAAAGGTCCGTACAAAAGAAGAGATACACGTTATTCAAAATATCCAGATAATTCTTTGCCGTTACAGGGCTTCGCGATCCCATGAGGCTTTTCAGACGGTCATAACTCTGTGTAGTGCCTGGATTTGCCGCAAGAAAGAGGGCCATTTCCTTGAGCCCTTTAATGTTCTTGATTCCGTAGCGCGCAATGACATCGCGGTACAGGATATCACGGTAATACTGTTCAAGCAGCGTAAGATCCCCTGTTTTCAAGACTTCAGGGAAGCCCCCTGTCTGACAATATTCAGCAAAAAAGGATTTGATCATAACCCTTTCATCACGGTTTAGAATTTCTCTTGTGTACACAGCATACTCGCGCCATCTGAGGAATTCCCGAAAAGAAAAAGGCCAGATAGTAACCTGCCTGTTGCGGCCGGTCAGTGCAGTGGCAATCTCAGGACTGAGCAATGATGCGTTTGAACCGGTTATATATATTTTGACATCTTCAAATTCATACAGGCGGTTGAGCCACTTTCCCCATCCCTCCACGTTCTGTATTTCGTCAAAAAAGAGATATTTTCTGTCCTTCGGCCCTTCGATCTCAAGGAACGCGCTGTAAAGAGTTTCGAAATCATTCGCCGTGAATGAAATAAGCCGTTCATCCTCAAAATTCACATAGAGGATATTGGAAGCAAGCACACCTCTGCGGTTAACGAGATCATCGGCAACTAACCGCATAAGCGATGATTTTCCACTTCGTCTGACGCCCGTGATGATGATAATCTCCTTCTGCTCCGAATATTGGTCCATTTTTGTCTGAATATCCCTTTTCAGGAGTCCCTTTACAGACAGAAATCTGGTTTTGTGCTCTACAATCAGTTCTTTGAGTTTTTGTTTTTCCATGACCTATTCCAATATATATTATTACTAATGAATGATAAGACATATTATATTGCAATGTCAATATAATATGTCTTAGACGTCTTCTTCATCCATTCTATTTATTCACCACCTGCCACGTTTGAAGCACGTACGGTGAACACCGCCCGCCTCCATACCGTTATCGCCAGACACATGGCAGTGCGGCAGGGCGGTATATTGGAAGATGTTCATATTGTGCGCCACATGCTTGGGCAGAGGGGTTACCCGCTGTGCTCCTGTTAAGGATCAAAAAGTCAAATATCCAAATTACTGCCCTGCGCGCACGGGCCACACAGGACCCCGATTGTGTGAGGCATAGCTGTCATCCTTGCCGTGGGTCATATAGACCCACCATGTGCCGCGCCCTCCTCCACTGGAAGACGGGTATCTCTCTTGGACATTCTGAAACCCCTGTTTTTTAAGATAGGCTGCAATAGGTGCACTACTACTACCATACCCGGCACTCTTTCCTTGAGCAACAAGGGTTTCCAAGTCTGCTTTACTGGGCCATCGCCAGTCTCTGAAACCCAGATATGCCGTCCTGTTTAAATAACTGGCGTAGTTATCATCCCAGTTCATTTCTTTTCCCGCCGGGTAGGCATCCTTGCTCCAGATCAGCTTCGTTTTCGTATCATAAATGGTCCCGTTTCCCAGATCGACAAAAACTGCATCATTGAAGTTGTACTGCTTTGTTGTGGCGTCATCGATGATCTTCGCTTCGGCAATCATGAAATTTTCCGTTGTCTGAAAATTGCCCCTGATCTCGGGCCGGAGCATGTTGTTCTGAAAATGCTGCTTGAACTCCCGTGCCTCATCACGAGGAATAGGGATATTGGCGTTCGCCGCCAGCATGACATATTTAATCTTGGGAGGTTCCTGTTCGACTACTGTCTTGAATAACGGAGCTGCCGCAATAGGCTTAAATGTTTGCTTTTTGCTTTTTTTATCAGATTGTGCAGGAGCTGCTACCTGCACCTGTCTTGTGGTTTTTTTGCCCTCTTCCACGAGAATCTCCAGCGGTTTTTTGGACTTGATGGAGACCGGATATGCATTGGCTGCGCCATCGTAGGTGCCGAGTTCCAGAATCAGGTTTTCGGCAGTTATGGTGAATTCCTGGCCAGATATCTTTTTCAATTCATCGATGAGCGGGGCAATCTGCCTGTTGTATTCACCTTCCAGGCGGTCCTGGTATGCAGTGAACTCCTGGGCCTGCTCACTGTCCAGCGCAGCCTTCTCCTTTATCAGTCGGGTCTTAAACTCCGCCTCCGATTCAAACTCGTCTTTTTTGGCATCAGCCAGCTTTAGATAGCGGACATTCATGCGGTTGACTATCTGTACAATCCCGGTCTTCAATTCATTTCGAAAGCGGGAGCGGATATCCTTGATCTTCCTGTCAATCGCCTGCATCTCGTCAAGCGCCTTCTGGGGCGAGAGGGCAGCCAGGGCTGTGCTGCCAACCATCCCCTTGCGCTTTTCCTCCACCTCTTTCTTGAGCTTGCCCAGTCGTTCCTCATTCTCCTTCTTTTTAAGGTCCAACGCTGCCTGCTGGCTGGCTGCATCCCGCTGTTCCTGCTCCCGTTTGCGGCGCTGCTCTTCCAACCCCTGCTGGCGGAGCTGTTCCGCCTTTAACTTGGCCTCAATCTGCCGTTTCTCAATGTCCGCTTTGCGCCTGGCACTCTCGTCCTGGGCCTTCGATGCGGCTTCTTCAACAGCCTTTTGCCGCTGCAACTCCTTTTCCAAACCGGCGATTACCGCGGAGGTGTCCTCCACCTTCTGCTCCAGGGAAGGTACAAAGACAAAATCTCCAACACCATAGAGAACTCCATAGCCGGGGGTCTGTTTGTGGTTGCGGGCACCGGCATCGGAAAATACCTTCTCCTTGACGATTGCCTGCAGCTCATTTGCAGTGATGAAATCGCCTGCATTCTCTAACACCTCAATCAAGCGGCCGGTAAAGACTGAATGTCCGCTGGGGCCGCCGTCAAGTACCTCCTGATCCTTGCCTCCAGCGGTCAACACCTGACGGACACGCTCCTTGGTTATCTCCTGAAGGTAGGTATAATCACGGCGTGACGCGGTATCCACGGCGCGGGTCTGCGCGAGAAGGCCGCCGTAACAGGCGTCCATGACGTAAAAGATATGCTTGGCAGGAATCTTCTTGGAAATCGTGTCTCGAATCTCCGCCATGGTGATATTCGTGCGAATCTTGCTCAAAGAGCCGTCATAGGGGATGAGGTAGCCGAGTTCTCCTTCCCGGGACCTTTCCTGATTGCCATGACCGGCCCAGAAGATGAATAGTGAATCCTCCTCAGTCATCTCACGGGGAAGCTCCTCGGTGAGGAGGTCCAGAATGCGCTCTCTGGTGGCCTCACGATTGTAAAGATGGATAATCTTGTCAAATTTGAAGTTCTTGCGCAGCGCCCCTTCAACCCCCTTGGCGTCGCGCACCGCATAGGTAAGCTGGCGGTCTGCCGGGAGATTTGCGTACTGGTCAATACCGATAATCACTGCGTAAGACTTGTTGTAGATCTTCACTTCCTTCTTCTCGCCGGATGTAGTATCCTTGGCCGTAACCCTGAGACCTCGGGTCTCAGCGGCAAACAACAGACCGGCAGTTGCAAGGTAGATTGAAAGTAGCGTAACAAAAAAGATTGCCGATCCTATACTTGTAAGTTTCTTGAAGCAGGGCATATCCGAAACCTCCTCACAATATTTATGATTCGCCTAAAACTAAATCTATTTCACCACTCGCTTTGCTTGTGACACGAGTGGTGAATATGGTTTTTTGTTCTGCATGTTACCTCGATGTCTTTATCACTGCGGTTGTTTCCGAGAATTCTGTGATAGCCTTACTCTGACCCACATAGGTCTGGCCGGTGGTCTTTGCCTGCTGGTTCTGCGCAACCGCAACCGTCGGTTTTACAGGTATGCGCCCCGGTCTCGTCCCGCCGATACCTCTGGTTTTGGTCCCGATCTCTGCATAGGCAAGCATTATCTCATATGTCCCGCCGGCAGGTTTTACGTCTATTTCTCCGAGTGGAGAAGTGCTTCCGTATACAATGATCTCCTCTGTTCCGAAGGGAGGGGTCACCTCAAGTTCGAATCTATCCTGAGATGATGGTATTTCGTAGATAGCGCCGCCGCTAAAGTAATTGTCGTCCCGATACGGGTTTGGAAGCAGTTGAACAAGACTTCCTCCTGCATCCTTGTAGACCACCCGTGCGAAAAAGGGCTTGTTTCCCCTCAGGTACACAGTAATTTTCTGTCTTTCTCGGTACCCGCTTCTGTCGGTCCATGCCTGCACCTGAAGCTGTGCTATGGGCGAAATCGGTGCGGGCGGACCTGAAGTCTGCGCGACCTTCACACCACGGGTAGAGTTTTTTGCAAGCCTTTCCTCCGGGATCACTTCGGCTCTTATATTGACCTTGTAGCACTCCTTGGATGGGTCATTCTCCCACCTACCTTCCATCTGCTCAAGGGTTGTCACGGTAGCATTCTTGTATGAAGAGATCAGGTTTTGGTCCTGCCATCCCTGATTCTCTATGTATTGGAGGGTCAACTGCTTCGCTTTATCCACAGCACCGGCCCGTGCCTCCCCCTCCACCTGCGTCTTGGTCTTGCCTTGAGACATGCATGCAGCCCCGTCGGCCTCGGTGATAATGGATTCAGCAGCATAAAGATTGGCGGTGAACAAGCACACCCCTAAGAACAACACGACCCAGGATTTCATTTGCTCCTCCTTTCAATACTTTTTGTTACATCAATAACTGCAATATTATCTCACCACCTGCTGCGTTTACCCTTCACCTCAGCTTATACACCGGATTGTCCTTTCCGAAGTTGATTATCAACGGTGTCTGGCTGTGGCCCACCTGTTTCGAAAGGTCTGTGGTGGTTTGCTTTGAATATGCCCCGAGTTCCACAAGTGATATATTCTTGTCTTTGTTGGTGTCTGCCTTTCCGTTGTTATTCAACCCATCGAGGAGTACATGAGTGAAGAGGCCGTTTCCTTTATATCCGTCCATTGCTTCCTGGAGGGAATTTGCAGATGCATAAATATGAAGTCCCATCTTCTTTGCGAGGACCGACATACGGGCGTCATAGAGGCCGCTGACTATAGTATCGACCCCTCCTGCATGGCAGGTATCGAATATGAAGAGCTGGCTTAAGGATTTAATCTTTTTTGACATCTCTACGATTTCGTTGGAGCTGATCACATTGGTATTTAATAGGGACCCATCAAAATCACTGGTAAGGACATAGTACTGATTCTGCATGAGTACGCCATGTCCGGCAACGAAGAGGATGAACCCGTCCGAGGGTTTGATTACCTTGGAGAGGGCATCAACTTTTGAGAGAATATTCGCTTTCGTCGCCTGATTATTGAACAACCCCTCGTGATGGATATTGCCCGGCTTGTACAAGGTTGCAGATTGACTTAGGAGCTTCCCATGGATATCCTTGGCATCCTTGACTGCATAATTCAGACTGACGCTCTGATCCTTGTATTGATCGATCCCCACGGAAAGGATATAGAGATGGGGGTCCTGTTTAGGTAGATCGGTATTGAACGAGGCTGTCTTCATGTAGCTCTGGACGGTATTGTTTCCATTGAATGCGGCAATGCTAATCTCATTTTCTCCGGGAACAGCCTCAACCTCTTTGCACTCCTCCACGACATCCGCTTTGGCTTTGCTTCCAATGGGGCTTGCATCTGTCGTCCCCTTTACCTTTACGGAGCGAAGGTCCTTGTAAATGGCCTTGCTATCCAGAGAGGCAAGCTGAGTCTTTCCAGACTGTGTCCTCGCCACGTCCTTGTAGTACCCATCCGATTCAATGAGCTTACCGTTGTGGAAGAGACGAACCTCTCCAATGCCGCCACCGGCGCTCTTTACTTTGTAACAGACTTTGGCTTTAGCCTGGTTTGTTTTGTCGGGAACGGTGGTGAATTCTACGGAGGGTGGGGGAGCCTTTATGGCATCATCTATGGTGAGGGTGATGAGGCTGCTGATATCGTCACCCCGGAGTTTGGCGGTGACGATATCGGGACGATAGAAGACATCATAGAACTGGTCGATGCCGTATACCTTGTTCCCCATACGGATGTTGAGGTATTTGTGGCCATTGAGAGAGGAGTTATAGTAGCCTTCGGGGGTGATGACGATCCAGTTATTGTCGATAAAGCTCATGAATTTTATTATTTCTTTTCCAGTGGAGATATCCCAGAGCCTTGCCGTATTATCTGCACTGCCAGATAAAACATATTTCCCGTTGGGACTGAATCCAACAGATCTAACAGCGTTAGAGTGTCCGCTGAGGGTTTTTAGTATTCGCCCCGTTGAAACATCCCAAAGTCTCACGATGTTATCAGTGCTGCCAGACAGGGCATGCTTTCCATCGGGGCTAAAGGCAATTGACCAACTAATCGCCGGAGGTTCCGTAAATACCCTTTCTTTTCCCGTAGACACTTCCCAAAGCTTCAAGTTTGGTTTCGTGTCTGCCAATAACACATACCTTCCGTTGGGACTGAAAGCAACCGAGCAAATAATTTCGGAGCCAGTATGAATCACCTTTTTCCCAGTAGCAAGATTGTACAATCGTAGCGCTCCATCCCTACATCCAGCTACCAAATATCTGCCATCAGAACTCAAAGAAATATCATCTACGCCAGATTTCATGATATCATAAGTAGTCGGTTCTTTAACGGGCGGCCTGATAGTAATTGTCCTTACAGCTTTTCCAGTCAGGAAGTCCCAAAATTTGATATCATTGTCGAAAAAACCTGATGATGAAATAAACTGCCTGCCATCATGGTTAAAAATCAATGATCCCGGCTGGTTAAGATGTGGTTTATTGATTTTTTTAAGCTCTTTCGCAGTTTCAACTTCCCATAATTTGATATTATTTTCGGAACCCCCGGATACCAGGTATTTGCCATCAGAGCTAAAGGCGATCGCCACAACAGGTTTTAAATGACCGCCAAAGGTCTTTACCGGCTGGGCCATGCCAAGATCCCAGAGCCTTATGGTGTGGCCTACTACGGTTGCTGCAGTAAATCCTTTGGGGCCAAACATTACTTTCCCTAAAGATGAATGATTCCCATGTATATCATAAATTACTTTTCCTGTACTAACCTCCCAGACCCGCATAGTCTTGTCCACGCTTGCTGACACGGCATATTTACCATCTGGGCTCATTGAGACCGAAGTCACACGATCGCCATGCCCCTTAAAGGTCTTGATTTCCCTCCCGGTATGTACATCCCATAACTTCAGCGTTCTGTCTGAGCTCCCGGAAAGTATATATTTGCCGTCCAAACTAAAGGTGACGGAATTCACGCCTTCTTCATGACCCTTATACGTCATAATTTCTTGCCCTGTAGATATTTGCCATAGTTTTATCATATTCCGGTGGTTTGAAATCACGTATTTTCCGCAAGGGCTGAAGCACACCTTTCCGAGAGAGCTTGAATGAGCCTTGAAACTTCTCACCTCTTTCGCCGTAGCATGATCCCAAATCCGAATAGCATTATCATAGCTTCCCGAAACAAGCAGCTTGCCGTCAGGGCTAAACTGCACCGAATACACTGGTTCTCTATTGCCTTGTAACATTCTTACTCGTTGTCCAGACTTCACATCCCAGAGAATTATGGTCTTGTCATCGCTTCCGGAAGCTACAAGTTTTCCATTCGGGCTAAACGCAACCGACAACACTCTGTTTGAGTGTCCATTCAACAATGCCATCTCTTTACCGGACGATAGTTGCCATAATCGTATTGTTTTGTCACCACTTGCAGAGGCTATTGTCTGCCCATCAGGGCTGACGGTTACAGACAAAACCCCTTCAAGGTGCCCCCTAAATGTCCTCATTTCTCTGCCTGTAGTTGCGTGCCAAAGTTTCAAGACTCGATCCCTGCCTGCGGAAACTATATATTCACCTGAGGGGCTCAATGTGACAGATTCAACTACATCTGAATGTCCAAGCTGCACCAATACCTCGGCATCGCATCCGGCATTATTAGTACAGTTATCTTGTTCAGGTGAAGCGATTGCCAGACCGATTGCACTCAGGGTTTCGAAGCAGGCCATTGCGAAGGTCCACATAAAAAAAAATATAAGGCAAATAAATGTGTTTTGACTTAATAATCGCTTGCCACACTTAAATGTGGGAGTTCTAACATCCGGGGGTATTCCATGGTTCGGATTACTTCTCATGCTGCATTTGCGATCCTTATTGCAACCCAAAGGATTTTCCTCGTATCCCATGCTACCTCTCCCACTTATACCTGCCATTTTTGAACTCCAGGATCTTACCTTCTTGGCAAATTTCATGATATTTTTCATTTGTGCCATCCAGTACATGGAAGCCATTGCATGGGTCTGTACCCCCACAGTAACCAGCCATATTTGTATCAGGAAGCAGAACCTTCCATTTCCCCGATACCTTTCCAAATATCTTCATAGAGCAAGGGCCATGGGGGGACTCCTCGCAACAAAATGCATACTCCACGTTTCCATCCCCGTTCAGGTCCAAAGCAAACCCACAATCATAGACGCTACCCGTCTTCACATCACACCTTATTGAGGCCATAAGCCTTTTGACATCCTTGGGCAATTGCGCATATTTTACATTTTTACATGACTTATGGATTATCTCATTTTTTTCCTCACAATTTTCCGTGGGTTGAGAAAAACCTACCAGAACCGTGGTGCATACAAGAAAAGTAGCAACAAATAAACAAATCAATATTTTCTTCATATTACCCTCCTAAAACAAATAGTGTAGTTTCCTTTATGCTTACGATTCAAGGCTAATAGTTGGTTAAGAGAAACCAGAGATCACCTCACCCTCCCCACAACCACCTGCCCCTCAGCCTCTCCCTTCTTCACGGGGTTCTGACCTCCGTTTGTTGCCTTGGGCAGTACATCATTGAGGTATATGTAGATCTCATCTATATCGACTATTCCATCCTTTGACACATCTGCTTTGCCCTTAAGCCCTTCTAAAAGGTGATAGGTAAAGTAGCCGTGCTTCAGGGTGTCCGACTCCTGACTTACCTGATTGGGCTTGCTGGAGGCAAGGATAATCCGGCCTTTGCCCTGGGACAGTCTGTTGAGAAATTCATCCGAGAGGACCGCCCTCGTCTTGTGGGCAAGGATGGTCCTTCCACCTCCCGCACCACTGTAACAGGAGTCAATAATGAAGACGACCCTCTCGGCGTTTATGTTTGTAAAGAATCGTGCGATTTCGTCCATGGGGATCGCAGTTGCGCCAAGGTCGTCTTTCTCGGAGTCGTAGGTAAGAATATACTTCTGTATCCGGTCTTCATCTTTGCTTGATGCATCCTGTTCCGGGGCACCGTGACCCGCAAAGAAAATATATACAGTATCTTCTGGTTTACTTGCCCTTTGGCGCAATTCTCTTCCGAGGGATGAGCGGATATTTCTTGTAGTTGCCTTTTCGTCATACAGTTCTATAATTCTGTTATCGGTTAGTCCCATATGGGTTCTCATGTAGCTTGCGAACGCCTCTGCATCGTTCCTGGCATATCGAAGGTTAAGGGAGCTGTCCTTATACCTGTTGATCCCGATGACTGCTGCATAAATGTTGCCCTGTTTTGATTCTCTGTAGACGGTGATCGTTTTTTCAGAAGAGAGATTCTCTGTGTCATACGCTACAATCTTGATGGTATTTGCGCCCGGCTGGAGAGAGATTCTTTCTGTGAAGTCCCGTTCTCTGGGGTTTGCCGCGTCCCGGGCTTTTACACTTACGCCCCGTCCATCGAGCCTTCTCCCGTTCAGGGTAATATCTATCTGACCCACCCCTCTGTCATCATTAACCACCCCGTTCAGGGTGATGTATTCAGAGGCCACTCTGTCGTTCGGTCTCGGCGACGCAACAACGATAATCGGCGGCTGGTTCTGGTAGGAGGATGCAGCTACAGCCGGTCTCGGCCTTTCTTCACCCTTCACCGTAATAGTTTCCTCCTGTTCCATGGTAATGTTCAGCGCAAGGG
>CAYMTB010000054.1:6120-16744 GCA_964393225.1 uncultured Syntrophorhabdaceae bacterium | reverse complement strand
CATTGGTCGGAAAGGTCTTGTCAAGCTGGGCCATGTGGCCGCCAATGCTCGGCGCTTTCTCAACCAGGTAAACCTTAAAACCGGCAGTGGCAAGATCAAGGGAGGCCTGAATACCACTGATCCCTCCGCCGACGACCATTACGTCTCCAAAATTATTGTCTCCAAGACTTTTACAAATTTCTTGAATATTTTCTTTTAGCGATATTACGTTTTCCATTTTCTATCCCCTCGTAAGGTTCTGTGTTCCCGTAGTGTCCGGGTTCGGTCGTATTGCTGTTGGCTGCGCTTTACCCTCTATATCACTTCCTGAAGAATTTCCGTGATGTCCTTCACCTCAATGTCGTCAGCATGATTCGTGACGAGCTTGCTGTCCTCGAGAGCGGAGACACAATAGGGGCAGAAAGTAGCCAGCACCTGAGCTCCGACCCCGACAGCCTGTTCTACTCTGAGGTTGGAGAATCGTTCACTCTTTTCGGTTTCCATCCAGGCCCTGCCTCCTCCCATGCCGCAGCAGAGGCTATCTTCCCGCGACTCAGCCATCTCAGCCAGTTCCAGACCGGGAATCTTCTTTAATATCTCTCGGGGCTCGTCATATATACCATTATGCCGACCCAGGTAGCATGGGTCATGATACGTAACTTTCTTTGCATACTCTTTGCTGATAGTGAGCCTGCCCTCGTTGATCAGCTCGAATATATATTGCGATATATGGACTACATCAAAGTTAGCTTTGAATTCGGAATACTCATTTTTGAAGGTATGATAGCAATGAGGGGAAGAAACAACGATCTTTTTCACTCCGCTATCGATAAATGTTTTTATGTTTTCCCTGGCGAGGCGTTTGAATAATGCCTCATTGCCTGCTTTGCGTACACTCTCGCCGCAGCACATCTCCCTGGAACCCAGTATCCCGAAGTCCACCCCGGCCTTATTGAGAATATTGACCGTGGCCTGGGATACCTTTTTTAGTCTCGGATCATAACTTGGATAGCAACAGGGGAAATAGAGCACCTCGGTGTTCTCGTCGAATTCCTTTACACCCAGGTCTTTCGCCCAATTTGCCCGTTCATTCGGTTCCTGTCCCCAGGGATTACCTACGCTGGCAATATTTGTCATGGTGCTGCGAAGGCTGGGGAGGCTGGCGGGAACAACACCGTCCGGCACCAGAAGCCTGCGCACGGCTCTCATCACGTCGATTATCTTCACGCCTCTGGGACATCGCTGAACGCAATTATTACAGGTGGCGCAAAACCATACGTCTTCGGATTCGAAAGGCACAACGCCGAATTTTGACTGGTTAACGATTCTCCGGACGCGGAAGTCTCTTACACGGTTCCAAGGACACACAGTCTCACATTTTCCGCATTGGTAGCAGAATTTAAAGTCCTCTCCGCCTGATTCTTTTATGCCGTCTATTACCACCTTAAAAGGTTCTAAGGGAAAAGTCTCCATTGTCTTTATCAATCCTCTTTATTATTGTATTATTTTAGCTCTTCTGTGACATCCGGGCAACGGTATTTGCAACAATATCCAATCCATATTTGTCCATAAGGGACTTTAGTCCGGTCTCAACCAGCTCAATCTCAGGCTGTTCTTCTACTTCTTCTTCGCGTTCTTCGTAGATCAGGGCTTCGTTTCTACACCACTTGACGCACAGGGGAACTTCCTGGTGAGGTTCGTCTTCACACATATCGCACTTGAGAGGAAGACCGGAATCGGGCTCATGAAAAATGTCTCTGGAAGGGCAAGCCGCCCTGCAGAAGCCGCACTCATCGTATTCCTTTCCATCAACAATATACGTGTCTCTACCCATACATTCGGCGGGGGTATACTCGCCGGCATAGACGGGAAGATACACGTCTCTCAGGGGATCACGTATCATGCGAACACGCGATCTCTCCGGATTAATGCTGCTGTACTTTGGGTTCGCATGAAAAGCGGAGCAGATCATCTCGCATGCGCGACAACCATTGCACTTGGAAACATCGATCTTGATTGTTTTGATTTTCTTCTTAATTTTAGCCATTTTTGTAAATACCTCTCTTCTCAAAATCTTCAGCAATATAATCGAGATCTAATTCATGCAAAGTCTCTTTCGTCGGAATACCATCCATGTCCCAGCCCTTGAATACGTGGTACGCATCCAGTATCTGTTTTTCATACTCCGGAAGTCTCTTCGCCCAATGGTCCAGAGGAGGCGTATCATCCTCTCGTCTCCAGCCTCTTCGCACATTGTTGGACCGCACCAACTGTCGTTCCCTCTTGGTGAACTTAGTCAGCGTTTCTTCATCCATGTCCAAACCCGTAGCCGCGGAAATAATTTTCGGGTAATTGTGGATGTGATAGGGCGGCTTCGGGTGGAATGCCGATAGTCCAGTGCAGACCCCGGTGGCGTTATCGATGTAGTGCATCCTTTCCATCCAGTCCACAATCTCACAGATTTCATTAATTCCCGGGTAGTAAGGCAGGGCAAATTCACCTTTCGGCTCCCACTTGAGTAACCACTCCTTAAACCTGTCATCGGGAACCTGGAACCAGTCCTTCACAAAGGCCTCTCTGTCTGCCGGATCCCTGAAAGGCATCTGGGGCCACTGCCCTTCAATCTGTGTAATGTTCAATTTTTCGTTGGTACAATACATAACATAGTAAATAGGATTGATCATGCCGAGCTTGAGAGGCGTCTGTTCATGTTTCCTGATGGTATTATGATCATATTCTATCGCGCCGTTGCCGATTGTTCGAGCCGCAGCATACACGCCGTCGGCCAGGATATTACCGATGCCCTGACGGCGGACAGTTCTGTCCAGCAACCAGTTAAATCTTCCGCCGTTATCCTCCGGACAGGGCGGATATTCGTCGGTTCCTTCAAAATCCTTGTCCGTCAGAATCCCGGCTTCTTTAAGCTCAAAAGCGAAGGCCATCACTTGGGGGGCCGAGAACCCGTCCACGCCGTACTCCGTGGCCCGCTGTGCCGTCCTCAAGCTGAACTCCAAGGAATCTACCATGGCTCCCAAAGCATACGTCAGTTTCGTGAAACACTTCATCATGTAGGCGCCCTGTTCTGGAATGGTAAGCACCGCCCCGCACTTAATCGGACAGTTGTAGCAACTGATCAGCCGCGTTCGCACGGCAAGCTGGGTCCTTGTCCACTCCTCTTCTATTTCCTTGCTCCAGAAGTCTTTCCGCCTTGTGCGGGCATTTCCCCACACGAAGTTCTCCGTGTGCCACTTCTCATCAGTTTCTAGCATCTCCTGCGGCGACCCGAGAATGGCCAGGATGGGCATCGTCTTGGGAATCGGATTATCCATACGCCACATCATGTAATCCATCAACCAGTTGCAATGCTCCATCAATTCAGCCGGGCGGGCCACATTGATATCTTTCGTTCCGCGAACAGCTATCGCCTTTACTCCTTTGTCTCCCATGACAGCGCCCAGTCCCAGGCGGCTGGCACTGGACCTGCCCTGCTCGATGGAAGCGAAACGAACCTTGTTCTCACCGGCCAGACCGATGGCAGCCACGTGAGCCCGCGGTTCCTTCAATTCCTTTCGAATGAGATCCTGGACTTCCACCGCGCCCTTACCGGACAGATGAGTGGCATCGCGTATCTCCACCTTGTCATTGTTAATGTAGATATAGACAAGCTTCGGGGACTTGCCGCGAAGGATGATCTTGTCCCAGCCGGCATACTTCAACTCCGGCGCAAAAAATCCCCCCATCGCCGAATATTGTATAAATTCCGTCTGCGGAGAAACCGTCATAACTATGGTACGATTCGCACCAGGACAAGGCGTGCCGCCTAAGAGACCTGTGCTGAATATGAGGAGATTTTCCGGATCGAAGGGTTTCACTTCAGGACCAACCCTGTCCCACATTATCTTGGCAGAGGTACCCAGACCGCCGAGATAAAGTTCCGTCATTTTTGGGTCGGTCTCGACCCTCTCAATGTTTCCTCGCGTTAGATCAATTTCTAAATTAAATCCTGTCTCTCCATATCTCATTTTTAACTCCTATATCTGAAGTTGATGACTTTCTATTGCTATGATCAAAATATCAAATTGAAAATTACCTGTCAAGAAAAAAAGGGGGGAAAAATGAAATAATTCACAAGCTACATAATCTGTTAATTGTCAAACCACGCAATTTGCTGATTATACAGTGAAACTGCCCGTAGCATATATGCTAGTCGCTGCATCTGTGGCCAGTTCCCATATTAATTCCCTCTCACATTTTCAGCGTTCCGTGATCCATATCGAGACGGGATAGCACATCGCATTCGCGGCAGCTATTCATTAAGTTTGCTATATTCTGTCTTTTATTAATCAGGACTTTTTAAGCTCCAATATCCTTATTATTCGAAGTGCTTGCGAAACGTCTCTTCAATCACAACGTTAATATCGTCCCTGAATTGTTCATACTTATGTAAAAAGGCTTTCCCCGCCTCAGTGAGACTAGATCCGCCGCCCGATACCCCTCCCGCTCTTCTCTCAATCATGTCAAATCCAAGCTGCTTCTCACAATTGTTCAGGATGTTCCAGGCCTTCTGGTAAGACATTTCAATATCCAAGGCTGCCTGATGAAGGGAACCGGTTTTTTCTATTCCCTTCAAAAGCAGGTATGGACCTTCGCCAAAGGCTTTCCCCTCATTCTCAAGCCAGATCTTATAGGCTGCTTTCACTTTTTACGCCTCCTGAACCATTTTGGAAACTTATTGTAATCAATAGCGTTTGCCATGTCAATTGGTTGATTTGAATAATCGTGCCTGTTCGGGCATTGTCAAAAAATGCTTGACTGACCGTTATATTAATTGGTATATAACGAGCATCATATATTAACTTCTACAACCATCAATTCATCAGATTATGGGGCACTGAGGAGGATGTACAGATGAAAAACATTATGGTTAAACTGCTCCTCTGCGCGTTCTGCCTTGCGCTTTTGGTGGCACCGGCTATGGCCGGCGAAATAAATATCTCAGCCGCTGCCAGCCTTCGGGAGGCGGTTTCAGAGCTTTCGAGCAACTTTTCAAAGAACAACCCGGGCGTCAAATTCCAGAACAATTTCGGGGCATCAGGCACAGTGGCAAAACAGATCGAGAATGGCGCTCCTGCCGATCTTTTTTTCTCAGCAAACCCGGAGTGGATGGATTATCTGAAGGGAAAGAAGTTGATGGACGTACAAAGCATTACCATCCTCGCCTTCAACAGCCTCGTGTTTGTCGGGAAACCTGATTTGAAGGTGAAGACTATACAGGATGTGACCATGTTAGACAAGATCGCAATTGGCAGCCCGAAAAGCGTACCTGCCGGTCAATACGCCATGGAGGCCTTCAATAAGGCGGGCATCAACAAAAAGCTTGAGAATAAACTGGTTATGGCCAGGGATGTCCGGGAATGTCTCATGTACGCTGACCGGGGCGAAGTTGACGGCGCCTTTGTATATAAGACCGATGCTGAACAGATGGCTAAAAACGTCATGATACTCTTCACGGTGCCGCAGGAGCTTTATCCGCGGGTAACCTATCCTATGGGGCTCACCGCAGAAGGCACAAAAAAGGCGGAAGCTGTGGCATTCTACAATTTTTTGCAGTCAGGCGAGTCAAAGAAGGTTCTTGCCAGATATGGCTTTATCGTCCGGTAATTCGGCATGTTAGGTTTTACCCCTGCCGATTATTCAGCAATCCTGTTATCGCTCAGGGTAGCCGTTGTGGCTACCCTGCTGTCTCTCCCTTTCGGCTTTGCCGTGGCCTATCTTATGACATACCGGCGTTTCCGGGGGAGGATCGCACTGGACGTGCTTGTCAACCTTCCCCTGACATTGCCGCCCGTGGTAATCGGGTATCTTTTGTTACTGTTATTAGGCCAGAACGGGTGGATAGGAAAGTGGGTGCTGCAGCCTTTGGGGATCAGGCTGATCTTCACATGGAAGGCGGCGGTCATAGCCACAGCGGTGGTCGGCTTCCCGCTTATGGTCAGGTCTATCCGCACCGGTATGGAAACAATAGACGAACGGCTCATTCAGGCGTCCCGCACCTTAGGCGCCGGATGGCTGGATACCATCATCACCGTGATTGTCCCACTTTCGGTGCGTGGTCTCATTGCCGGCTCTGTGCTCATGTTTGCGCGCGGGCTTGGTGAATTTGGCGCCACAATCATCGTGGCGGGCAACATCCCCGGTGTTACCCAGACCATCCCTCTGGCAATTTATGAATATGTCAGCTCACCAAGGGGTGATGCGATGGCCCTGTCCTTGTGCGTCGTGTCTATCGCCATCTCCGTTGCCGTACTCCTCTTTCATGAATGGCTGAGCAGGCGAACGGTCAGGGTGGATTGAAGTGGAACTCACTGTTATAGCACAAAAGCGGCTTGGAGTCTTTTTCCTTGATGCTGACTTTACAATCCAAGGTGATAAAATCGGGGTTTTTGGCCCTTCCGGCGGTGGGAAATCAACGATGGTAAGTCTCATAGCAGGATTGAACAAGCCTGATAAAGGCTCTATCCTTCTCGATGGAGAACCGCTCTTTGACAGCAGGAAAGGGCTGAACGTTCCCCCGGAACACAGGCGTATCGGCATGGTCTTTCAAAGACCGCACCTGTTTCCGCATCTGAACACAAAGGGCAACCTTCTCTATGGTTACAAACGTTGCGCCCCCGAAAATCGAAAGATCAAATTTGACAGCCTGGTGGAAATCCTGCAGATAAGCCACCTGCTGGATCGCGGCGTGCGGTATCTCTCGGGCGGGGAGAAGCAAAGGGTTGCCATCGGCCGCACAGTCCTTTCCAATCCCCGATTGTTGCTGATGGACGAGCCGTTATCTGCCCTTGATGATAGCCTCAAGTTCCAGATTATCCCTTTCCTGAAGAATGCATGCGACATTTTTAAGATTCCTTACCTTTTTATCTCACATTCCCTGCTGGAGATGAGGGTCATGACGAGCCAGGTGCTCCTGGTAGCGGATGGACGTGTAACAGGACGGGCCGCACCGGAGGATCTTGCGCGAGACAGGATGAAAGATGCAACCGGCTACACCAACCTCCTCCGGCTTGGCGAGCCGCGACGTGTTAACGATGTTTATGCCTATCGCTGGGGAGACCGGGAGCTCTTTATCGCTGACAATGGCGTTCCGTCCGCAACGTTTTTTGAGCTTTCATCGAGGGACGTTATTCTTTTCAAGCGCCACCCGGAAGCGATCAGCGCCCGTAATCTCTTTAAAACAACGGTAATCAGTACCTTTGATATGGGGGTCAGGATGGGTGTAGAACTGAGATGCGGCAGCGAGAGGCTCGTGGCCGAGGTTACAAAAAAGGCTGCCAATCAGATGGAGATAAAAGAGGGTGCCGAGGTATACGCCGCCATAAAGGCTCTGTCGTTCAAGCGTCTGGGGTAGTTTCCGGATGGCATTAGCACAGGGATACTTGTTCAGATTCGACATAGGACAGCAGGCTTAATCTGTAAGACGGAATCACTAAAAAACTGAGGCCAGGCAGCCAACCCGATGGCATTCTGTCCAGCCTCTATTCCGGCGGCGATTAAGGCGGAGATCAGTCCACAGCGATTATGACATTTGACGCTTTGATCACTGCGTATACATCTTTACCTGCCGCAAGGCCTAACCCATCGGCTGATGTCTTTGTAATGATCGAGACAACCTCTGCTCCGCCAGGCATCTCAATAACAACCTCTGTGTTGACTAAACCGGGTGTAACGCTTTTGACCTTTCCCTTTAACACGTTGCGTGCGCTTAATTTCATCTTTTAGCACCTCCTTGTGATATATAAACCAATGATAGTCAAGAAAAACGTTTTTGTCAAGCTGCACGACTATAATGTATCATCTAAAAATTACAGCAACTGCCTCATTTAAGCCGGATTATCCATCAGGATGAACATCCGTGTCGGAACATCCCTCAAGAACAAGCCATTATGCCCTTAAATGATGGATTAGCGATTGATGATTAGAGGGTTAGGAACGATTGATCCTCTCCGGGTGGGTGAAAATAGTTGCACCGCCATTGCGGACAGAAGCGCAAAGTGTTATACCGCAGTGCAAAGCAGCGTCCAGGGCCAGTGAAGTGGGAGCGGAGACCGCCAGGATAATCTCGATCCCTGCCAGGCTGCATTTGGATACCATTTCGAAGCTTACCCGGCCGGAGAGCACAGCACCGCAGCCTTTGGCTGTTTTTCCCGCGAGCAGAATTTTACCTATGGCCTTATCCAGGGCATTATGCCGGCCGATGTCTTCGGCAAAAGAGACCGCATCCCCATTGCCGTCGAAAATGAGAATCGCGTGTGTACCCCTCGTTTTTTTAAACACATCCTGATTGTCGTTCAGTAACGCCATTACACGGTTCATGGTTTCGGGGTCAATGCTAAGCGTGTTGCCCACTCGTGGATGGGCGGCAATCCTCTCCTGCATGTCCGTGCTCCCGCACATTCCGCACGAGGAGACAACGAGCAGGTTGCGGCCCGGCGTATCAGCTTTTTTTTGCGGCGGGTTGTTCAGCCGGACACGCATCATTTCCGAGAAGTCCAGGCAATCGGCCAGCATAGCGATATCGCCTATTCCCTGAATTATACCTTCGGAGAACATGAAGCCCACGGCCATGGCGCGTCTGTCATCCGGGCTGCACAGTATCGTGTAAGATTCTACGCCTTCGATATCGATTGTAAGCGGAGCCTCGACAGCCACACTTGCAGTCTCTTCGATCCATTTGTTGTCAGGACCGGAATCGGGCAGACGCATTACAGCAAATTGTTTCATCGATGATGTTGTCATTTCACACCAAACCTCTCTATGATATTATTTGCAGTTTTTTAAAAATCGTCGAACTTTATATCTGTGTTATTCTTCCAACGCACCCGATAATTCTACGATTTTCCGGATAACTGTTTCATCGCATTCCATCCGTTTAGCGAGAATGGATATTTTTGAAACCGGAACAGATTTACCGCGGATGATATCTGCCTTCTTCGCGGCAATTTCAGCCGAGGGTTTTGGATCTTCGGCCGGCAGGTAAATCGCGCAGTCAGGGGTGATCTCCTCGAGTATTCGGTTGCTCTCGATTATCAGAAAACGCGCAGTGCTGTGCTCAGCAGCAATACTTGAAAAACCGGTCCCCATGGGGTACAGATGACCATCCTTACCGGGTTTACGCGCATGATGGCCGATTTTTATATGGACTGCGCCGGGCAGCAGATTGCACAGTGCACGTGAAAGATGCGTCTTCCCAACATTTGAATGAGCGCCCGAAACAACAACAATTATCATACTACTTAAAACAACCGAGTTGGCAATCAATTATTTTGATGCCGTGCTGGTTGCAGACCTCGCCGATCTCCTTTAAAGATACGTTATGTTCCTGCGACAATTTGAACGCCTGTGCGCAGGCAAGTGTTTTTTTGCCTTCACGCAACAAAGCCGCGTTTATTATCAGTTTCTCGTTTTCACCCATTGTTTATCTCCTAATTGAAAGTAAATGAATTACACTGCACTGTCAACCTGATTACTTTAACAAAGTAACCTTTCGTCTATTTAGAGTCAAGCTGCATCTCTCTGGAAAGGCTTGTTTAATAACAATTAAACCCAATAAGCGGCAATATTTACAATACCCTCGCCGCTCCGGTGTATATTTTCATTTGCGCTTTCTTAAAGACCCTGACCTCCATGTTGGTGTGCATCTTAGAGCCGGCGTCCCGGACAAAACCAATAATGGTAAGTCCGCACCCTTCTCCTATTTCCAGTCCTTCATCGGTTACAGCAGTCTTGGTAGCTACCAGCGGGATGCCGGCGCGGCAGATTTTAGTGATCATTTCCGAAGCCATACGACCGGTAGAAACAACGAAGGTTTTGGCACAATCAATTTTGTTTAGAAGCGCATAACCGATGATCTTATCGAGCGTGTTGTGTCTGCCGATGTCTTCCGCGATACAGAGCGGATTTATCTCCGCATCAAAAAGCGCGGCAGCATGTACGCCTTCGGTCTTAAGATAAAGCGATGCATTTTCAAAGAGGATGTTCATTGCACAGAAAATCTCTTTCCTGTTGATTTTAAGGTCAGAACGAATCCGGGGAAGGGCGTTGGATTCAAAATATGCCGTGCAGCCGCCGCCGGAAACAATGCGGTAGATTGTCTTCGTTTTCCGGTTCAATAATATATCCGCATCAGCCAGGACAACTACCGCGCCTTTGTCCGTAATTTCCAGCTTTACCATCTCCCCTGCGTTATTGATAAACCCCTGCCCGAAAAGATATCCGGTAACAAATTCTCTTTCCATTAATGACACCACTGAAGCCGTAGCGAGATGCTCTCCGTTAACAAAGACAGGCAGTTCTTTTTCAATTACCAGCATGGATTCCGAGGGGGTAAAGTTTCCGCTCGCCAGCTTTTGAACTTTAAATGTCTTTGCAGTTTCAATCACTACCTAATCCTCTCCGGATGTGAATATACTATCATGGTGTCTCCCCTCACCAGTCCTGCGATAGTTATCCCTGTTTTTTCCGCCAGTTCCACTGCCATTGATGTAGGCACGCCCTTGGTGGCGATGACGGGGATACCGGTGCTGCGGCATCTTAAGATCATCTCTGTTGGCTGCCGGCCTGTAGAGGCGGCTAATGTTTTGTTAAA
>CAYMTB010000054.1:0-6020 GCA_964393225.1 uncultured Syntrophorhabdaceae bacterium | reverse complement strand
TTAAGATCATCTCTGTTGGCTGCCGGCCTGTAGAGGCGGCTAATGTTTTGTTAAAATCAATGTTTTGCAGAAGACCTGCGCCTATTACCTTATCCAGGGCATTGTGCCGGCCCAGGTCCTCTGTGATAGAAACAGTTGTTTTACCATTAAGGAACAGCCCGGCAGAGTGCACGGCCTCCGTTTCCTCAAAAATAGGCGACTTCAAGATGGCCCTTACACAACCAAAAACATCTTCTTTAGAAACAACAAGGCCGGAATTGATATTCTGCGGAATTGTGCGCTGTTCTCGGCCATCTTTGAGCCTCACATCGGCAATATTATTTTTTATTCTGATGGAAACGATGCCTGCGGCACTGTCAATTATTCCCTGAACGTAAAGATACCCTGTAACGTATTCTTTTTCCATAGCAGCAAGTATCATGGCGGTGGCAAAATGTTGACCGTCCACCATCACCTTAAGGGCCGTTTCCCGGGCTATCCTTTCGCTGGCGGGCATCATCTCACCGTCAGCCCTGGTGTAATGAACCTGTTTTAGAATTTTGTTTTGCATAATACACCGGAACCTGTCATTGGCAAGGCCGGCACAGGAGGTCCTGACAATCCCCACAAGAGCGCTGAATTCATCATTTGATTTGTTATCTCGCTGATCGTCCTCAAAGTACTGTACTTTAAACATTTAAAAAAGACTTGTCAAGCTGGTATAATGATTAATTTCACAAACTTAAAGCAATTCTACTATAGGGATGTAGTAATTATTTATAGCCTGCGATTACCAGTAACAATTAAATAAGGACGAGACAGGTAAACAATAACCAATGCGAAACAATAGCGATTACATTATTTATACAATATAATATCATTATAATAATGTTCGTAAAACAACTATATATACTACTAGTGTTAAAGATGACCCCGGCGAACCTCTCACCTGTAACGAACCATGAGCTTACCTCCTCTCTTTCGGGAAGATATCCTAGCGCCTCCCCCTTACTATGAATCATGCTGAAATTTGCCGCGCAAAGTTCTTGCATAAGGACAAATGCTTACAACCGTGTTGAAGGAATAAAACGTTCTTAGAATTTTGATTGGAAATGTCTTTTTGTCTTGACATAAATCCCTATTAACATATAATATTTTGTTTACTAAAATTTTCACAATTAAAAAATAAGGAGAGGTGACTATGAAATTAGAGGGTAAAAACGCTGTAGTCACAGGCGGCGGAAGGGGCGTCGGCAGGTCTATAAGCCTGGAGTTCGCAAAAGAAGGGGCTAATGTTGTCGTAAACTATGCAGGCAACCAGAAAGCAGCCGATGAAGTGGTCGCAATGATCACAGCTATGGGCAGAAAAGCGGTTGCAGTGAAGGGCGATGTGGGTCAGGAAGCGGATGCACAGAAAATCATAGACACCTGTGTTGAAAATTTTGGTTCAATCCATATACTTGTGAATAATGCGGGCATTTCAAAACCCGGCATGCTGCATAAATTGAGCGTGGCTACCTGGGACGAGGTGGTCAATGTACAGATGAGAGGTCCATGGCTTTGTATTAAGGCGGCATCAAAGTATTTTATGCAGCAGAATTACGGAAGGATCGTCAATGTAACTTCTGTCGCCGGCATGGTCGGTACAATCGGCCAGATAAATTACGCAGCGGCAAAAGGCGGAGTCGTAACACTGACAAAGTCAGCTGCGAGAGAGCTTGCAAAGTATAACGTGACTGCCAATGTAATTTCTCTCGGTATTGTCACAACAGAGATGACATCTACACTTCAGAATGATGAAAAATTAAGAGAAATCTATACAAAAAGAATCCTTCTTGGAAGGTATGCAGAACCGGAAGACGTTTCACCAGCCTTCGTATTTTTTGCTTCAGATGACTCACGGTATATTACAGGACAAGTCCTGCCGGTAGACGGTGGTTATGGAATGACGTAAGAAGTAGGAAGGTGATATTCAGTTTTACAGTTTCAAATATAATAAGGAGGTGTTGTAATGGCTGAAGTACCAAAAACAATTAAGCAGTGGCAGATGGTTCAACCGACAGTATTCAACAGAGAGACAAAGGAAAAGACACCCGGCAAACTTGCCATGGCAGAAATTCCTGTACCGGAACTGAAAGAGGGTGAAGTATTAGTGGAAATCGCCGGCTGTGGCGTATGCCACACAGATCTTGGCTATTTCTTTGATGGCGTCCCAACCGTCAGCAAGCCCCCCCTGGCACTCGGTCACGAGATTGCCGGAACGGTTATCGCAGGCGACCCTGCGTGGGTAGGAAAAGAGGTTATTATCCCGGCAGTTATGCCATGCAGAAAATGTATCCTCTGCAAAACAGGAAGAGGCAACAGGTGTCTTGCCCAGAAAATGCCCGGCAACTCGATTGGTGTATTCGGCGGATTTGCCAGCCATATCGTTGTCCCTTCAGTCGATCTCTGTCTGGTGCAGGACAGAAAGGGCTATGCCCTTGAACAGCTTGCAGTTGTTGCAGACGCAGCGACAACCCCATATCAGGCATGCAAAAGAGCAGACCTGCAGCCTGGAGACAATGTAATTATCCTCGGCGCAACCGGTGGTGTAGGCGTATATATGGCCCAGACCGCAAAGGCGCTCGGCGCAAAGACTGTTATCGGTATTGCACGGAATCCGGAAAAATTGCAGAGAGCCCTGGAATACGGCTGTGATGCAGTAATCAGTACCATCGATAAGGACAATAAGACGGTCGTTGGCGAATGGAGAGCCTACTGCAAGGCTAACGGTCTTGCCAATACCGGCTGGAAGATTTTTGAAGTAACAGGCTCAAAAGCCGGCCAGGAACTTGCACTTGACCTGCTCTCCTTTGTTGGAAAGCTGGTTCTCGTAGGTTTCGGAATGGCGAAGAGCGAATACATGTTCTCAAAACTGATGGCCTTTGATGCAGAAGTAATCGGAACATGGGGCTGCCTGCCTGAATATTACCCGATAGTGCTCGATATGGTATTGAGCAAGAAGATCCTTATCGATCCATTTGTCGAAGTGCGGCCGATGAGCACGATTGCTGCTACATTTGAAGAGATACACAAAGCAGGTTCTCCTGCAAAAAGAGTGGTGTTAACACCCGATTTTTAATTAAAAAACAAAACATTAAAAGGAGGAAAGTATGGGTTTAGAATGGATGCCAAGAGAACACGAAATGAAGGACCACAGCAGACACGGAAAAGAGTGGTGGGGTACGGAAGCTCCATGTACAGTATATGAAAAAAGACCCCTGGTAGACCCTAAGGGCAATGTAGTACCTGGTCTTTACAATGCATGGATCAGACTCAACAACCCGGCCCAGTTTAACAGCTATACCACAGAGATGGTAAAGGGCGTCATCGCCGGTTTTGAGAATGCTTCTACAGACCGCGAAGTAGTTGCCGTAGTTTTTACCGGCACAGGCCCCAACGCCTTCTGTACAGGCGGCAACACGAAAGAGTATTCAGAATACTACAGTATGAGACCGGAAGAATACGGCTCATATATGGAACTTTTTAACAACATGGTAGACTCCATCCTTATGTGCAAAAAACCGGTCATCTGCCGTGTAAACGGTATGAGGGTTGCCGGCGGCCAGGAAATCGGTCTTGCATGTGATATCGCCATTTCATCTGACCTTGCAATCTTCGGTCAGGCAGGCCCCCGTCACGGTTCAGCTCCTGTGGGCGGCTCCTCTGACTTCCTTCCCTGGTTCTTAAGCGCTGAAGATGCAATGTGGAGCTGCGTAAGCTGCGAAATGTTTTCAGCATACAAGATGAAGGCCAAAAATCTCATCTCCAAGGCAATCCCTGTTCTGAAAGATGACAAGGGCGAATGGGTCAGGAATCCTCAGGTAATTACCGATGTCTTCGTGAAAAACGGCGAGATCGTGTACGGCGAAAACAAGACAGGCCAGGAAGCAAAAGATGCAAGGGCATGGGTACAGGGAAAACTGAAAAATAACGATTATGATTTCTCACTTGTCGATGCAGAAGTTGACAGGGTTATCTGGATTTTCGCAAACCTCTTCCCCGGATGCTTGAACAAGTCCATTGACGGTATCAGACAGAAAAAGAAATTCTTCTGGGATCAGATCAAGAACGACCACAGATACTGGCTGGCAACAAACATGATGGGCGAGGCCTTCCTTGGTTTCGGCGCATTCAACACCAAGAAGATCACCGGTGTGGATACCATCGACTTTATAAAGAACCGTCAGCTCATTGCGAAGGGCGCACTGAACAACGAAGCATACTTCGGCGAAGTGCTCGGCAAACCGCAGGCGAAGTAAGGACAGCACAAACTTTAGGGGGGACTTGTCCCCCCTTTTTTTTATTTTACCGGCGTGGAGCGCATAGCGTAGAGTTTAAGTATTTTTTCTAAACGCTAAACGCCCTACGCTAAATGCTCATAAAGTAAGGGAGATATATCATGGGTTTTAATCACATTGCATATGAAAAAAAGGATAAAACAGCACGGATCACCTTGAATACACCGCCTTCAAACTGGCTCACCATTTTAATGATGAGAGAGATTAATGAAGTGCTCATTGAGGTAAAGAAGGACCCTTCAATACAGCTTTTGATTTTTGACCATGCCGGCGAAAAGGCATTCTGCGACGGCGTGGATGTAGCAGATCACACACCGGACAAGGTGAACGATATGATTGAAGTCTTTCACCGGATGTTCAGGCTCATGTACGAAATGGATGTGACAACCGTAGCAGTAGTAAATGGCAGGTCTCTCGGAGGCGGATGCGAGCTCATGGCATTCTGCGACATTGTTGTTGCTTCAGAAAAGTCAAGGATAGGACAGCCTGAGATTGCTGTCGGTGTTTTTCCTCCTGTTGCCGCAGCCTGGTTTGCTAAAATAATAGGACTCAAAAAGACATATGAACTTCTCCTTACCGGGAAGATAATAAGCGCAAAGGAAGCAGAGGCAATGGGTCTCGTTAATGTTGTTTTACCGGTAGAGGGTTTCAAAGAGGGCGTTGACAAGTTCCTTGCTGATTTCCTGAAACAAAGCAGGCCCGTTGCCATGTGGACAAAGCGCGCCATCAGGGCAAGCCTTAATGTTGATTTTATGGAAGCACTTAAGGCCACAGAAATACTGTATCTTGACGGCTGCATGAAGACAGAGGACGCCAATGAAGGCATCAGTGCTTTCATGGAGAAGAGAAAACCTGTCTGGAAGGATAAATAGAGCAATTGCTAATTTTGAATTTTGAATTTTGAAATCAGGAAATGGGGAAGGTAATACCGGAAATTAATTACCGTGAACTGTGAACCGTGAACAAGATAAAAGGGATATTATAGTCCTATGCTTTACGTATCAAAAGAAGAAATAGAAAACAGAATAGCGAAACTGAAGGTATTAATGGAAAAGGCCTCTATCGACGGGGCCTTTTTTCACTATAAAATCGATTATTATTATCTTTCCGGGACGATGCAGGATTCCCTTATCTTTATCCCCCTTGAGGGAGAACCCATCCTGTTTGTAAAACGGGAAATCTCCAGGGCACGGAAAGAATCCCCCCTTCGGCAGATTATCCCCATGCGTTCGGTCAAGGATATCAAGCCGCATATAAAACCAATGAAGAATGTGGGGCTGCAGCTCGATGTTATGCCTTACAATGATGTCATTAAATTCATGGACATTATAGGGAATACCGGGACTGTAAATGTCTCACCCCTTACAAAGGAAATAAGGAAGATAAAATCGCCCTTCGAGATAGGATTAATGGAGGGGGCTGCATTAATCCAGAAGAAGGTCTATCAGCTGGTGCCTGAAGTATTGAAAGAAGGTATGACCGAGATTGAGCTTGCCGGCATCCTGGAAGCGTATGCTAAAAAGTTGGGGCATGAAGGCCTGCTGCGTGTAAGGTCTTTGAATTATGAGGCATATTCATGGCATGTCATAAGCGGGCGTACAGGAAGTATCGTAAGTCAGTCAGATTCTCCCATGGGAGGCCTGGGGCTTTCACCAGCCTTTCCGGTGGGTGCAAGTATGAAGAAGATAAAAAAGAACGAAC
>CAYMTB010000053.1:0-16785 GCA_964393225.1 uncultured Syntrophorhabdaceae bacterium | reverse complement strand
AAAGATGCTAAGGCATGGGTGTACGACAAAATCTATAGTTTGGGCAACAGCCCGGTATTGGCTGAAAGCGGAAATAACAGCAAATCCAAAGAACGTGATAAAATCAATTGACAGCCTTCCCAGGCAACGTGAAATTGTGCAAGAATTAGTGGAATTAAGAAAAAAATCTGAAGAACTATTAACAGAAAACGAGAGACTGAATAAAGAGTTAAAGACAGCAAAGAGTGATGCCAAAAAAGAATTAGCCCAGGCATATAACCGAAATATCAATATTTTAAGTGCAACTGAATGGATAGAAAGAGGCTATGAATTAGCTTTATCTGAAAACTACACTGATGCAGAAAAAGCATTCAGTAAGGCAATTGAATTAGACCCGCAGTATGCAATGGCTTATTATCACAGAGGGTGTGCTTATAAAGATCTTAACAATTATCAGCAGGCAATTAATGATTTCGACAAGGCTATAGAACTAAATCCGCAGTATGTACTTGCATACGTCAGGAGAGGGACTGCTTATGGAATGAATGGCAATAATGAGCGTGCTTTTGAGAATCTTAAAATTGCCGCCAAACTAGGAGATAAACAGTCACAAGATTTTTTAAAATCAAAGGGCGTCAGCTGGTAATGTAAAGTAACGGAGATTTATTTGATAGTTGAAATGCTATGATTGGCAGAACCGGTCACTGTGACCAGCTCTGCAACACAAAAAGAAACAGTCGAACATCCGTTAGAGAAAGGAGAAAAGAATCGTGAACACATCTTATTACCGTTTGATAATGACAGCGTTTATCATCATGGGGCTGGCGACATCGGTTTTCGGCCAGAACAGCGATGATGAAGCCCGTAAATATCTTGTACGCGGGATGGCGGCAATCGAAATGGCGAAAACTGAGGCTGACCTGGCAGCGGCAGCCTCGGAGTTTAGAAAAGCAACTGAGCTTGCGCCAACAATGGCCGCAGCCTGGTACAACCTGGGCTCGGTTCAGGCTAAAATGGGACAGTTCAAGGATGCAATCGTCAGCTATCGCCGCTATCTGATTCGGGCACCCAAAGCCGATGACGCAAAGCTGGTAAGCGACGAGATCATCAAGCTTGAGTACAAGATGGAGCGGGCGGAAGCAAATGTGCTTAAAAAAGACGGCCGTTTCATCGCCTACGTTGATGGGACAGTTCTGGACACAAACACGAACCTGATGTGGGCAGCAAAGGACAACGGGAATAGAATTGACTGGCCGAATGCCCAGTCCTATTGCGAGAATTATCGTGGCGGCGGTTATACTGACTGGCGGATGCCGACGGGGCATGAGCTTGCAGGATTGTATGATGCAGGTAACACTTATAAGTCTGAATGTCGTTATATATTTGGCACTACAATGGACATTCATACGACGACGGGATTGATTCATATTGCCTGTAATCACGTCTGGTCATCAGAAACACGGGGATCAGATGCCGCCATCTTCCATTTTGACAGTGGTGGCACGGGTTGGCATCCACCGTCCTACGGCGGTTATACGCTCCCGGTGCGTACTGCCAAATAGATTATTAGGTCATTTGGGTATTTGATTATTGGTTTAATACGATTTTTGAGGGTTCTTTTATCTCCCCAATACCTTTTGAATCACATTTTCATCGGTTTGTTGCCCAAATACGATATTCGCAGGAACACTGTTGTTGCTCACCATGTTTGCAATTAAACCTTACGCTCCCTGGTTATATTCCAATATTATTAGTTTGTAAGTGTGTTTGGGCAACAAACCCTTACTTTCAGAGCATGCGTCCTCAGGTTTTGAACTTCTCCCTGAGAAAGGCCATTGTCCGTTTCCATGCGAGTTCCGCAGCTTCCTTGTTGTATCGGGGGTTTGTATCGTTATTGAAAGCATGTTGGGCACCCTCGTACATATACAACCTGTAATCTACGGATGCCTTCTTCAGGGCCGCTTCGTATGCCGGGATGCCCTTGTTGATCCCTTCGTCAAGACCCGCATAATGGAGAAGCAAGGATGCCCTGATCCTGGGGACATCTTCGGATGCGGGCTGCCTGCCGTAGTACGGGACAACTGCCGACACATCAGGGGAGTTAACAGCAAGCTGGTTTGCCATTGCTCCGCCCCAGCAGAAACCTACGACTCCCACCTTTCCTGTAGACATAGGATGTGTCTTTAAATATTGAACAGCGGCAACAAAATTCTTTATCGTCGATGGCTGGTCCAGTTGTCCTATGAGAGCTGCGGCCTTGTCCTTATCTTCCGGGGTTCCCCCCGCCGGCGACAGGGCATCAGGAGCAAGGGCTATATAACCCTCCAAGGCTACGCGCCTGTTGACGTCTGCGATGTGTGCGTTAAGGCCTCTGTTTTCGTGGATAACAACCACACCGGGCAGTTTTGCGTCTCCCTTCGGTTTTGCCAGTTTGGCACGAACTTCACCTGTCGCGCCCTGATATTTAATATCCTCAGTATAAAGGCGCGGATCATCCTTAGGAACCAAATCTGCTCTGGCATAGTTGCTTTCAAATAAGGCGAGAATAGAGTTTGCGGCCACAGTGCAGCCCGCGAGAACGGATAACCTTTTGAGGAATTCGCGACGATCCACTAAACCTTGACTGTATTCATCGTACATGTCAACAAGCTTTTTGTCCATAATTACCCTCCTTGATAAAAATCACCTTCTGTTTGGAAAGTGTAAGGATACGCAGGTTTTATGTCAAGCACAAAAGACCGGTGAGTCGTTATCCCTCAGTCTTGTTTAAAAACCAGGATTTATCATTAGAACCATACGGCTGTCGGATCATCCCTCTCAAACACGCTCATTCTGCTCCAGCGGCTTCAATCGCTCGCGTTCGGCTTCGGAACTTTTGCATACGCAAAAGGCCAAGCTTCCTCGCCTCTCGACGGTTTGCTCCGGGATGCCCCGACACCTTCCTAAAAGTACGATACCAGAAGAATTTTGCAATAAAGCCGAATTATCAGGACTGAAGGTTGCGAAATTTATAATAATCTTCTTGACATATTTTGTGTGCAATATAAGAATAAAATAAAAACGTTCCCCAAAAAGGGGGTAGGGGGCCTAAGCCCCTGACGAATCAGGGAAAGACGCTGAGTTCAACCATATCTGCTGTGTGAGGGGGTAATATATGGACATAGAATTTCATTACTACATCACCTGCATCATTGCCTGCAAGGCGGGTTTCAAGCCTGAGGATGCCTCAATCATCGCATATGCGTCTCAGTATACTGATGACAATGATACGGTATATACAATCAATAAAGACGGATCAGATGAATATTCCAACTATATAAGCCAGACAATGGACATCTTTAATCCGCAGAAGGAATTCATGAGAATCTATCCAGTCTTTCACTTTATGCCGGGAACGTTAGTGGAAATCCTCGGTAATGGCGCCCGCCGCAGAGACGGCAAACTCCATCTGATGAATACCACACCCGATAATGCCAACAGCAGACAATTACTTCAGGCTGCCCTTGATTCTCATGACCTCTACCGTATCGGCATAGCAACACATATGTACGCGGATACCTTTGCTCATCAGAACTTTGCCGGGTTTGACGATACATTCAACGATATGAAAGGGTTTTTTACTACCTTTATCCCCGGCATAGGCCATGCCGATGCAAAGCACAAGCCGGACATACCCGCACTCATATGGGAAGATGAACGCCTGGTCCCGAGCCACTCACAAATAGACAACAAGAAGCGTTTCCTTGAAGCAGCACAGTGTATATATGAGAAATACGCGCGCTATCTCAACACCCCAATCGACAACTCGTTGAACACGCAGATAGATGAAGCTATCGGTGATTACGAAGACGACGAAGAAGACCGTATTGAACGATATAAGGTCTTATGCGGGGCTGATTTTATTGAATACGATAAAGAACTCTGGTTTAAGGAAGCGGTTGATTGCGTTGATGAAATTGTTTCATATTTCGGCAGCGCGGATACTGTTTGCAGAAATGAAGCAGAATATGAGTGGAAAGAAAATTATAAGGATAGCCACTGGTACAGATTCCAGGAGGCGGTAAAGGCCCACCAGCGGATCACAATGGATACGGTAATCCGCCCGTTATTCGACAAAATGGAATTCCAAGGACTATAGCAGGCGGGAACTCATGTACAGAAATAGAAAAAACTGAAGGAAGAATGCCCAATGGAAACATCTACATTACTCTACTTTCTGGGTGCGTCCATAGCCCTTACCATTGCGCCCGGTCCTGACAACATCTTCGTGCTTACGCAAGGCATTACACGGGGGAGAAAATCTGCAATCGTTACCGCCCTTGGCATGTGCAGCGGAATAAGTGTTCACACCACTGCGGCGGCGTTCGGAATCTCGGCGGTGTTTTATTCATCGGTTGTTGCCTTCAATATCATCAAGTACGCCGGAGCAGCATACCTGCTATATCTGGCTTACAAAACGTTAAAAGAACGATCCGCTATCAGGCTTTCGCTCGCTGATGAAAAACCTATGACAGACCTGTTCAGGCGGGGATTTATCATGAATGTGCTCAATCCGAAGGTGGCGATGTTTTTTCTCGCGTTTCTGCCGCAATTCGTAACCCCCAATACCAGCTACTTTGCGCTTCAGATATTGTTATTTGGAGCTATTTTCATGGTGCAGGGAGTTATCATTTTCTGCGTCATAGGCTATTTTTCCGGCAGCATTGGCAATTATCTTCTGGCCAGACCAAAGATCGCTGCATACTTTGACTGGTTAACTGCGGGAGTCTTCGCGTCGTTGGGAGTCAGACTCGCCTTATCAGAAAGATGAACAGCATATTCAAGCCATAATCCTTAACGCACCAACAAATGTCCATCACGAATTATTGTCACGTGTCTGCTTGGCGTATACATTTTCTTGACATGTTTATTATTTGTGCTATTAACATTATAAGTCTTTAAAAATAAAAAAAACAAGGGAGGTTATCATGCCGGGAAGCGTTTACGTTGTCAATGAGGTTGTAGGCAGCAGTGCAAAATCATGGGAAGATGCAGCCAAGCTGGCCATAGAAACCGCTGCAAAGAGCGTCAAGGATCTCCGTGTTGGCGAGGTGGTAAAACAGGATGTAACGGTAGAGAACGGGAAGGTGGTAAGTTACCGGGTAAGGCTCAATATTTCGTTCAAGTATCACACGGAGGGATAGCCTCACCTGAAGAAATTCAGCAATTGGGAAGTGGGGTCAGCCCGTCCTCATCAAACCTTCTCGGAAAAAAGATGTGACATCTTCACCGCATCAACTGGTTGGAAGAGTTCGACTGTATACGGGTTGCCGGAAATCATGATTCTGCCCTGGCTGATTTCTTCAAGATGGCCTTGACAAATTCCCAGAAACGGGGCATTTGGGCGGTATCAATACGCTCACCGGTGCTGTCCGAATCCCTGCCGGAAACATAATCAGGTTTTGTAGGCGCATGGGCATCCAGGATGGTTGGACCGATAGAGATCATATCCATATGGGGATATTTTTCCTTGATAAGACCGCACTCGAGCATTGCATGGAGGGCCTGGATTTCCGGTTCTGTCCCGTATATCTGTTTGTGGGCATTCCTGCAGATGGCCAATAATTTTGACTCTATATCGGGTTTCCAGCCGTAATGTCTACCTGCGTGAATAAAACCTGCTCCAGCCAGATCAGCCACAGCTTCACATTGATTGATGACAGCATCCAGTGACGGACCAATTGAACTGCGCTGAGAAACGGTAACCGTTATCCCCGCCTGAGAAGTTTGCACGGTGGCCACATTGGATGATGTTTCTACCAGGCCTCCAATATCACTGCTCATCTTGCGAACACCATGGGGCAAGGCTAACAGAAAGGAAAGGGCATTCTTTGTTGTTGCAGTGCTCATCGCAAATTCAGGCAGCTCCGCGTTCTCACCTAAACGCACCTGCAGGGGTCCTTCATGCTTGCCGTATTCTTCCATGAAGATTTTTTCCCATGTACGCATCTGGTCTCTCATGCCGGTCAGGTGTTCCGGTTTGACAAGGATAGTGGCCCTGGCTTCCGAGGGAATGGCGTTATCCACGGTGCCCCAGGTAATGTCATTCAGACGCAGGTGAGTCACCTTTAATGCCTCGTAAAGAATTCGGGCCAGCAATTGTCCGACATTTGCCCGGCCGGAATTTATTTCAAAGCCCGAATGGCCGCCTTTTCCGCCAGTCACGCTGACAAGAACAGGCATAACGTCACCAATTACCTGTTCCATAATCACCGGTAACTGAAAAACAGAACGACCTCCGCCGGCAGAAGAAATAACCAGGGCGCCTTCCTGTTGTGAATCAATATTGATCAGGAAATGCCCATTTAAAGCATTCTCAGAAAGCATTCGGGCTCCTGTCATGCCTGCCTCTTCATTTACCGTAAAAAGCAGTTCCAGAGGGCCATGCTCGATGGCCGATCCGGTCATCATACAGAGGGCTATGGCTACGGCAATACCGTTATCAGCACCCAGGGTAGTACTTCTGGCGCGCAGTATGGTTCCGTCGAGAATCAACTCAAGCGGTAAATCTTTACGCTCATCGGGCAATGCCACTATATCCACATGGCTCTGCAATACTATGATAGGTGTTTCTTCAAGGGATGGCGTGGCCGGACATTTAACGATGATGTTGCCAAAATCGTTGCCGCCCGTGGTGTCCATCGACACTTCCAAGCCCAGATCCTTTGCCATATTGTATATATAGCGGCATACTGTCCGTTCTCCTTTGGATGGACGGGGGATCTGTGTGAGCGCATAAAAATGATTCCACACATCAAGAGGTTCTGTATTCGCTAGGATATGGCTCATAACTCCTTCTTTTGCAGCAGGTCAGTTCTATAAATCAATGCACTATTATAAAATTGCTCCAGGAAAAAGGCAATGGATGTGATATACCTCAGTGACCGTTTTATAAAAGACTTAAAGCGGCAACCTGATTAAAGCATGCTGCGACAGGTGAGATTGCTTCACTTCTTTTAAGGTATTAATAAGGAATTGCCGAAATTATCATATAATTCCCTTGCCTGTAACCCCCTTATTATGTTATTGATTTTCACCCAATGCCGACGTAGCTCAGGGGTAGAGCAGCTCACTCGTAATGAGCAGGTCCGGGGTTCAATTCCCCGCGTCGGCTTTTGTATTATCAAGGGTTTGCAAGCTTTCCTCTAACAACGTTTTTTTTCATTGGTGTCCGTATTGGTGTCCACCATACTAAATGGCCCATTTTGCCCCGAATAGTTGCTATACCCAACATAAGCCGTTTACAGTGCTTCAAATAAATATCACTTTTTTTCGATATATCTTTATTATTGCCCTTATCAATTCGGTGTCATCCAGACCTGCACGATGAAGGGAAAAGAGGAGTTCTGCTCCTTCTCTGGCAATCTTAACAATTTCCTCAAACTCGCCATTACGTCCGGCATTATAATACTCTTGCCTAAACCGCACTATTTTTGATAAAGACCGACTAAATCCATGATTTTCCTTTTTCCTTTCTTCCTGGCAGCTTTCGCAAAAACAATCACCGTGTCTTTGAGCCATCCCTAACAGCTTGGTGATTCTGCCATAAGGGAATTCTTCTTTTGTTACCAAAACCCTTAAAGCTTTTACGATATTAACAAAATCCGATGCCTTTTTCTCGTCTGCTTTTTTTCCTAGAACAATTTGTTCTGGCTCTACCATAACTTCACCTCTTGTTTTTTTGAATGATTACCCTTTCTGCTCATTGGCGTCTTTATGCCGAACTGATTAAGGATCTTTCCATATTCATAGGAGCAGTACTGGCTTCCCCTGCCTGAGTGATGGATAAGACCCGGTTCCGACCTTTTGGCCGATACTGCCTTGAAAGGGGACTGCATGATCATGAGAAGAGTCTCTTTGGAATGTCTCCCCAGAAACACTCTTAATTGATACTATACTCTGCTGTTGATGTAAAGAAGCTTTACCGCATCGGACTATCCATGGGGGAGGCTCACTCGATGCCCTTCATACGGAAGGTCTGCTTAAGAAAATATTACTGTTGACTTTGTCGTGGTCAAGAGAAGCATCAATATGTCCCCGCATTCCCCTCTTAGATAAATCAATATATTTGCATCACACAGCAGTAAATCATATAATAGACTTTCCATAAAATAACATAGAACATAGGAACTTGGCACAGCTATGGACCATTTAAATTTACTGCTTAATATTGGCCAATTGAACTGGGTATTCAAAGATAGTTCGAGTATCGAAAAATCGCTCGGCAATATTGTAGTCATGGTGGCAAAGCATATGCGGGCAGATGTCTGTTCCATTTATATATATGATGAGGCTAAAGATGAATTGGTGCTGCGGGCTAATACAGGTTTCGGGCCGCAGGTCATCGGAAAAATAAAACTCAAACCCGGCGAGGGGATAGCCGGCACGGTCTTTAAAGATAAAGAGTCGGTTTGTGTCTCCGACGGTTTTACTCATCCCAATTTCCGTTATTTTAAGGGAACCGGGGAAGAACGGTATAAATCGTTCCTTTCGGTGCCTATCGTCAGCGGGGCCGACCCTGTGGGTGTAATTATGCTTCAACGGCAGGAAAACAACCGTTTTGAGAACAGGGATATAAAGGCCCTGCAGATCGTTGCCTCCCAGCTTGCCACAGCCCTTGAGAACATTAAGTTCATCATTTCGCTGCAGGGCGTTACACCAGGGGAGATTACCCGTGGAAAAAAGGAACAGCTTGACAGAGTATTTTTGAAAGGTAAAGCAGCGTCACGCGGCTATGCTTACGCGAAAGCAGCTTTGGCAGTCGATACGGAACGGTTCCATGAACTCACCGGTCTGACCTTCTGGAAAAAGTATGGTGTGGCCGATTTGAAGAAGGCGTTGGAGAAAACGGAAAAAGAACTGGAATCATTGCAGAAGGCAGTAGAGGAGAAATTAAGTGACGCTGCCTCCATGATTTTTACTGCACATCTGCTCATTTTGAAAGACAAGAGCTTTATCGCGGCAATGACCGTGCCGGTGCAAAAGGGAAAAAATGCGCCCGATGCTGTGATCGCAGCCGGAAAGAAATACATCGCCCTGTTCTCAGCAAGTCCCAATCCTTACATGAGGGAGAAAGCGTTAGATATCGAGGACCTGGTAACAAGGATTATCAGGAATCTCGCCGGGAAAGAAGCAAAGCTACCGAAAATACGTCACCGGATCGTTGTCGCCACTGACCTGTATCCTTCTGACCTGCTTAAGCTTTCTTCAGAGGGGGCGAAGGGCATAGTGCTTCTGAGCGGAGGAGTTACTTCGCACGTTTCCATCCTTGCCCGCTCCCTGCAGCTGCCTATGGTCATCGTCAATGATCCGGTTGCGAGCCATATTATCGATGGCGACCGCATCCTCATCGACGCAGAAGTCGGCAATATCTACATCAACCCGGCAAAGGATATAGTGGAGGAATTTAAAGACTGTGTCGACGGACAGTTGCTGGTGAAAACACCACCTGTTATGACGCAGTTCACCGAAACAAAGGACGGGGTGCGCATTAAACTGATGGCAAATATCAATCTCCTGAAAGACATGGAGATGCTCAAGCAGCTGTCCTGCGATGGAATAGGGCTGTACCGCTCCGAGTTCCCATTCATCATACGAAGGAATTTTCCTACCGAAGAAGAACAGTTCTTTGTTTACCGAAAACTTGTTGAGGGTGCCCCTACGAGAGATATCACGTTCCGTACGCTCGATATCGGTGGCGACAAAATACCCACATACTGGGAACCGGCAAAAAAAGAAAATTCTTTCCTGGGTTTGCGCTCAATCAGGTTTTCACTGAAGCATCGAGACATCTTTATCCAGCAAATCAGGGCTATTTTGCGCGCAGGTGCGGACTGTGACCTGAAGATCATGTTTCCCATGATCTCCTCCCTTGAGGAGTTCCTGGAGGCAAGAGGGGTTGTGATGGAATGTGTGGCTGAGCTTGATAAATTGGAGGGCGCCTTTAACAATCATCCAAAGATCGGCATGATGGTCGAAGTCCCTGCTGTGGTCGAAATCATCGATGAATTTGCACAGATCGCCGATTTCTTTTCAATAGGGACAAACGACCTGGTTCAGTACATGTTGGCCGTCGATCGCACGAATGAAGAAGTGGCCAATTATTATATTCCTCATCATCCGGCGGTTCTTCGTGCGATAAAACGGATTGCAGATGCAGCAAAAGCCGGAGCAAAAGATTTATCAGTCTGCGGCGATATGGTCAATAACGCCAGATATCTCAAGTTTTTGATAGGGTGCGGTATACGGACATTAAGTATGAACCCCATATATCTGGCAGAAAATCAGAAAATAATTAGCGGGATTGATGTGGCGAGCGCCGAGGCACTGACCATACGGCTACTTGCTAAAGGTGATATCGGCACTATCGAAGACGAATTATGGGGGAACCGGGGGACACTCTTTAAAAAGTAAATACCTTCCCAATACCCCAACCATAAGCAAGGAGCTCCCAAACCCGCTCTCACATCACCGGGAAGAGGTATTGGATTTTCTCGCGGAATGAGCCACAAGAACCTCTCCGACAAAGATCGTGATGAGCACTCCGACCATAATCGGCAAGGTGGACCGTGCAAACTCACGGCCCGGCTGTATGATCCATATCAATACGGCAACGAAAACCACTACCTCGGCCATTATGGCCAGCATTATGGCAAACCAGTCCGGCCCAGGTATTCGATAGGGCCTTTTGGTATCCCTGTCTTTTTTCCTCAGAATGATGAAAACCGGAAAGAGTATCAGATACGAGAGCATGTTGACGACACAGCTAAAAGAAATGATTTGCCAGAACAACTCGGCCGCACTCCTGGTGATGAGTCCATAGATAACGATCACCAAGGTAGAGATCAGTCCCGATACTATCGAAGCCCCGACAGGCGCCATGTTCCCCCTGGTCAGTTTCCCGAATATTTCAGGCAGCTCACCGTTACGGGCGGCTTCGGCGATCGTTCGATTCTGGCCCAGTGTCCATGGAACTATCCCTGTGAACAGATTGGCCATAATGTTCAGGCCAAAAATAATGACAACGATTTGTCCGATTCCCTGATTGCCGAAAACTATCCTGAATACCTGAAGGATTCCGCCGGCGATATTTATTTCGGCAACAGGGATAACAACCCAGATTGCAAATGTTGCGATCAGATACAATGACGCAATGACGATAGCGGACAGGATAAGTGCTCTCGGCACATCCCGTCCCGGGTTCTTCATTTCTCCGCTGGCCCCCATTACAAGCTCGCAACCGAACAGGTTATAGATGATCATTGGGATGAAGGCAATCTCCGCTTTCAGATCCGGCATTAAAGTCGCCATGTTTATCTCGGTGGCGAAGCACCCGGTCTTCAGAAACGTCATGACAGCGGCAACTATAACCCCGATAACTACGACAAGTTGTGTGATTGAACCGATGTTGGGCACCCATTTTGACGATTCAAGAGAGCATATATTTATCCCGACTATGGTCCATATCATTATGATCCCAAGTAAAACCTTCCCTGTAAGGCCCATACCGGGGAAGAACATATGCCCGGCCATTTCCGCTATTGCAACGTATATTCCGGGCAGCCATAAGGGCAAAGCGATCCAGTAATACCAGGTCGTTCGCGCAGCCCATTTTCCACCTAATGCCCTCTTGATCCATCCGTAAATACCCCCCTGCTCGGGATAGGTGGAACCTAATTCGGCGGCGATCAAGCCGAAAGGCAGAAAATAGCCGCAAATGCATACAAGCCACCAGAATATGGCTGAAGGCCCGATGGCGGCCGAAGCTGCGATGGCTTCCACACCAAAAATCCCGCAAAACGAAAAAAACACGAGATCCCAGAAACCGAGAACCTTCTTCCTTTCCATCAGCTTCTCTTCCTCATTCAGCATAATTCACATTGATTAAAGTCTCGCACCCCGGTTCTCATTCAAAACGTTCCACAATGTGATTAAAATACGCAAAAAACACACCACAAATACGGATCTACTATGGCATAGAATAAACCATTTACACTTTCACTGCAAAAAAAATTGAGTCATGGCCTGCTGATACAGATTATTCCTCTTCATAATTTATCCTCTCGTTTCGGGTTTATCTTGGCGCCGACATTCATTAGTTGGGCAAATTCTTGATATGATGGTATGACCCGGATACAGAGGAAGAAGCGGGGCGAAGAAACTCTCAGAGTCTGCTCATGAAAATTATAAGGTCGATACTATCATTAAATTTACCTCTGTACATCTACAAGGTCACACTTGACTACATGACTGATAATTAATGATAACCGTTTTTAAAGTCAGTATCTATGCAATGGACTTCTTATTTTGCTTGTTTTCGTACATACGTTTGTCCGCCTGCTTCATAAGCTCATCAATCGAACAAGACACTGCCGGATCATAATATGCACAGCCGATGCTGATGGAGAGAACGTATTCTCGGTTGTCCCGATTATTATGCGAGTCAATATTATTTTGTAGCCGCTGTATGAGGATTTCCGGTTCCACCTCTGCGGCCTCAATGGCCAGGACGGCAAATTCATCTCCTCCCATACGCGCTATAATATCGGACGCCCGGAAAGTGTCTTTAAGGATAGCAGCAGTTGCGATAAGAGCTTGATCTCCTTTTTCATGACCAAAGGTGTCGTTAATCCATTTCATTTTATCAAGATCGGCAAAAAAGATATACATCCCCCTATTCATCCGGTCTGCAATCTTAAGCTGCTGCTGCGCCAAGTTCAGAAAGCCCCGCCGGTTATACAACTTCGTAAGCTCATCGGTTATCGAGAGAGCGCGGATAGCCTCCTCTACTTTTTCACGTTGTTGCGTCTGTACCCGTAAACGCTTCGTTCCCACCCCAATGCCGGTCAAACCAATCAGCCATAAGAAAAAGTGGGCAAACGACAATTCCATTATGCGGGATTTCTCAATATCCCTAAGCGGTGCCATAGGAATAGACACGCTGATCCCTCCGCGGATATCGCCCTCTTTATATCCCTGTGCCGCATGGCATTTCAGGCAGCTCTTTTCCGTAACAAAGGGATGCATGAAGCGAAAGAATTCTTTTCCCGATATCGTCTCGATCGAGCTTTTCTCTTTTACGCCCCGTTCAAATAACTTCAGCGCCTCCGCCTCCCAAGGGTCTGGATCATTGCCTGGGCGGATCGGATTGAGGCTGGTTATGTGTCCCTGAAAGTTATATGCCCCCAGTGCCAACTCATTCACTTGGCGCGTCATATAGGCCGGATTGATGAGCGTGAGTGAAAGGCCGCCGGGAGTTGTGATATCGCGATTGGGAACAGGTAGATATGGATTAGCAGGTGTCAGCTTCGAAATTGGCGCATACACTCCCCCGTGCATGGCGACCCATCTCCGATAGAGGAGATCCTTCTCATAAGTAGTGCGGGCGTTTGTGCGGGCGATATCCAAGATGGACTGTCGTAATTGATAAATATTTAATCCCAGAGATACTGCCACGCCTAACGTCCAGATTATGATCAGAGTGAGCAAATAGCGTTTCAAGTCATCCGACCAAGATTGTCGTTTATCCTCGTTGTCATCCATAAACGTTCTCTTAATAACAGCTTTATTATGTAAGCATATGAGGAATGATTTTGAGAGTCAAGGGGATTTTGAATGCAAAAAATGATGATGTTACTGATTATCTGGCAAGGGCTGTATCGATGTGTCTTAAATTTGATAAACCGACTCCGCTTGTTCCCAGGGGTAGTAGGGGTCGTTGTAGAAGCGATCGTCATCCATTCTTCTTTTTTAAAAAAGAGAATGGTAAAACTGCACTCAATGCTTATGAATGTTGGCCGATGAGTAGTCTCTCCTGGTGCTGATTACGTCATGTACTCGTTGTTCTGCTATGTCAAATGTGCTATACATCAACTCATGACTTACAAAACATATCTTTATGTCGCGAAAAGGAGGTAAGCCGTGAGCCCACTGGCAATTACTTTGATAGCTTTTGTTTGTATTTTCGGCGGTACACTGATCGGGATGTTCCTTCGGACGGCTCTACCCGAACATCACCTGAGCTATGAGTCAAGGGATGTAGTAAAAATGGGGATCGGCACGATCGCAACGCTGGCAGCCCTTGTCATTGGTTTGCTGCTGGCCTCGGCAAAGGGTAATTTTGACACGATGAACAACGGGTTTATACAGCTCGGCTCAAAGATAATCCTGCTCGACCGTGTCATGGCCGAGTATGGACCGGAGACCAGGGAAGCCCGGGATCAACTGCGCCGTAGCGTAACCGCCGCCATGGAGCGGATATGGCCGAAAGAAGGGACGGGACAAGCGGAGGCTGATGCCTTTGATCCGAGGGCTGCAATGGATACTTTTCAACACAAACTCCGGCGACTATCACCGCAGAACGACGATCAGCGCTGGCTTCAGTCGCGGGCATTGCAGGTGAGCAGCGATATCTCCGAAACACGCTGGCTGCTCATCGCACGTAAAGGACAGAGTTCATTGCCAATCCCGTTTCTCGTGATGCTGATATTCTGGCTTGTAGTCATATTTTTCAGTTTCGGTCTGTTCGCTCCCCGCAATGTTACGGTATTTATAGTCTTGCTCATCTGTGCAATGTCGGCTACAAGCTCACTTTATCTACTAATGGAGCTGGACCGTCCGTTCGATGGACTAATCGGAATCTCCAGTGCACCGATACGCAACGCACTTGACTATCTCGCTCGGTAAATCCGGTACCGCTCTTTCGGGCTCTGTAGATGCTCCTTAAGCCAACACAGGCAACTGCCGTCAGAAGAAGGAGCACGAGGACCGTAGGTATGACACCGATAGCGAGTGAGAGGTAGCTGATGCCCACAAGGGGAAGGAGAACCATTCTAACTCCGGCCTTCATGATCGTGCTGCTTCTTATTGCATCTGCTATAGGAGGCGACACACGGTAGTACCAGCCTACAAATGCCTTCCCTAATTCGCTTGTCATGAGAAATATGTCTCTGAAGTCTCTCAGTATTTTAACATAAGGGTTAAAGTATGAACCAAACGCAGCAGTTGCAATGAAGCCGCCGCCGTTCCCGCCGCCGCTTAAGATAAGAATTGGTAAGACAAACAAGGGTATTAAATAAAGAATAATATCCTTTCTAAATCTGTTTCTGTACATAGTCTCTCAAACGGCGAAACAAATATTCTGGCAGCAAACCTTAATGGCTTAACCCGAAAGGCTTTTTGGTATGTATGATTATTTTCAGATGAGTACCTTTACCGACCTCTGAGATAATGCAAAAAGAATCAGAGTAGCGCTTTATATTGGATAGCCCCATGCCGGCCCCAAAGCCCATGCGGAAAATCTTTTGTGTAGCTGTAGAGTAGCCTTCCTTCATGGCTAATGTAATATCCGCTATGCCTTGACCTTCGTCTATCGCATCGATAATTATCTGTTCAGGCGTTGCTTGCAGGGTAATTTTACCCCGCTCTGCATAAGAGCAAATGTTAATTTCAGCCTCATATGTTACTATGGCAGCACGCCTGACTACTTCTTTTGAAAACTTCATTTTCTGCAGCAAGGCTTTGACCTGTCTGGAGACGTACCCGGCATTTTTAAAGGTCTTCCCTTCTACAGGAAATGAGTTCTCATAGACTACTGCTTCATGAGAAATCACGTTTGCCGCTGACCTTTTCTATACAACCGACAATTCCTTTCGTGTATAACCTGCCAACGGTTTCAAAGAGGATATATTTTGTTCCCAGGATCGGGATATTCAGTTCTTCTGCAAGCTGGATTGTTTCGGGTAAAGGACGCTTTCCGCGAACTACGATAATGGCTGCAATATCAAGCACATCAGATGTACGGACAATCTGAGGATTCGTCAGACCGGTCAGCAAAAGACTTCCAGCTTTTGCAAAAGCCAGAACATCACTCATCAAATCAGCGCCAAATGCAGTCTTTACCTCCATGCCCAACTGATCATGCCCAAAAAAAACTTCTGCTTCAAGTACCTCTTGTACCTCTCGTAGTGTCACTTTGCCCTCCTTTTGAATATAATATGTTAATAATGAGGACATATCAACCCTAAATTTTATGAGTGTTTATAAACATCATAATAAAGCGTTGGGAACAATGGGGGTCTTTCTTTCTCCGGTCAGATGGGAATTTTAGCGGTATTGCGGTGTTTGCGCCGCCTCTTTCTGCGTTTTTTTGGAGGGGCCTCGTCAGTTGGCAGTTCTGAGCATGCTGTATAAGGGGCCTCCAAAAGGAAAGCGTTCCACCATTCCAGGGGGTGTTGATTTTCACTTCTTGTCTCTGCCCCAAGACGAAGATATGCTATGGCGTCTGCAAATTCAGGCCTGCTGACCATGGAAGAAGGATGCTTTGGCGGTATTCTGTGCAGTGAGTGCTGAAGGGCAAGAATGCCGTGTAATAAATTGCCGACCCGTTTAGGGATAGTTGCAGTCATGCATATTTCTTTCATAAAAATGGTGCATTCACTCTCCAGCGCCTGTTTATGCGGGATACCGCCGCGGTGTTTTGCTAATGCCGCTTCCTCCAGGCTGGGGCCGAAGAGCACTGCCAGAAAAAGGGCGGGTGACGGGGGTGTTCCGCTTCGGCTTAGTTTATCGAGCCATTCAAGGTTCGTGTGCAGTAATGCGAGGCGAGGGCTGTTTCCATAGATCCACTGGCTGAGCCCGGGAAAAAGGGCGGAAAGAAGTCCACTCTTTTCCAGGAGACTGAAAACCGATCGAGCATATCCAAGAATAAAAAGTTTCTGTATTTCTTCGTAGAGTCTTGCCGGCGGAACTCGTGAGATGGTGGAGGAC
>CAYMTB010000052.1:5715-17176 GCA_964393225.1 uncultured Syntrophorhabdaceae bacterium | reverse complement strand
AATCAAAGCTGGATGCCCCCGGCTTAATGCCTGCCGGGGCAGGTTTATCATGTCCGGCATGAAGATTAATATCTGCTTGCGTATATGAGGTTTATTAAAATGCTGGGAATAGGGTTTGTCCGGGTTGGTGAGCAGAATCGCTAAAGCTGTAAGTCAATTTGCCACCCAAGGGAAATTAGAATCATGAGTGTGATCTGCGGGATCTATTATACTGATGGCCGAGCGGTCGCACCGGAGACCGGCGTGGCAATGATGGACAAACTGGGCATTTACCACAGCGACATCTCGGGGACATGGAACGTAGGTTCTGTTTTTCTCGGCTGTCATGCCCAATATGTCACACCGGAGTCAGCGGGAGAAGTAATTCCCTATCATGATGCTTTGACTGGTTTGACGATTACGGCGGACGCCATTGTCGATAACCGGACGGAGCTTTCTGACAAGTTGGGGATTGACCACGGAAAGCGTCAGGAAATACCGGACAGTCTGCTGATCCTCATGGCCTATCAAAAATGGGGACAGGACTGTCCCCGGTACTTGCTCGGCGATTTCGCCTTTTCCATCTGGGACGAAAGACAGCGAGAACTCTTTTGTGCAGTCGACCATCTTGGGGCACGGGCATTTTACTATTATTGGTCGGGCAAACTCTTCGCCTTTTCCACCTTGATCAAACCACTTTTTGTTCTGGCGGAAATCGAAAAGAAATATAACGAAACTTGGATTGCCGATTTTCTGGCGATTCCTGCGGTGATGCATCAACTGGATCCGGAAATTACCCTATTTCAAGGGGTATATATACTGCCTGCCGGACATATGCTGTCAATACAGCCCGATGCCATGAAAAAGCGCGTCTACTGGCAGGTCGAGCGGCGGCCGAAACTGCAGTTGAAATCGGACGCCGCCTATGATGAAGCCTTCCGGGAGGTCCTGGTAGAGGCGGTACACTGCCGGATGCGCAGCGTCCGGCCCGTAGGTGTGATGCTGAGCGGCGGTCTTGATTCCACCTCCGTCGCCTCTATGGCTGCACGGGAACTGGCCCTAGCCGGCCGAAGGCTCAGGGCTTTCAGTGCTATACCTATGGCCAATTATCAAGATTGGCTTCCAGCAAATAGGCTGGCGGATGAGACGCCTTATATTGAGGCTGTGAGGGAGCATGCCGGTAATATCGATGTGACCTATTGCCGCTCGGAAGGCAAACATCCGTTGAGTGATACGACTCGTCTCCTCACTATGCTGGAGCATCCATATAAAATATTTGTCAATTTATTCTGGATCGATACTATTTTTGCAGCGGCCAGCGAGCAAGGAATCGCTGTGCTATTGAATGGGCAAAACGGCAACGCCACGATCTCCTGGGGAGCGATTCGTCCTTATGCACTTTCGTTGGCGAGAGCAGGCCAGTGGCAGTTGCTGTTGCGAGAAGCCCGTGCTCTTGCGGAGCGCCGGGGACGTAATCCATTACGGACATTCTTAGGGCTCGTGAAAGCGGTAATGCCTTATCCGATACAAAAAGTAGAATATTTGGTGCACAATCGGGATACTAACGTCCGGGCCCTATCCCCTATTAATCCATCTTTTGCCCGGCAAATGAGAGTTGAGAAACGTTTTGCCCAATATAAGTATGATCCGTATTATCTTAACATATTGGATTCCTTTGAGTATCGTAGAATGTTGTTGGGATTAGATACTTTTAGTCATATGGGTCCCATCAATACAAAACTGGGGTTGGTCCATGGTGTGACCCTTCGTGATCCGACAGCGGATTGCCGGGTGATTGAGTTTTGTCTCAGCTTACCCGAAGCCCAATATGTGCGGGATGGTCAGGAACGGTTCTTGCTGCGCCGCGCAATGACCGGGATTCTCCCGGATAAGGTACGGCTCAATGAAACGGTTCGGGGCAGACAGAGTGCCGACTGGGTGCAACGGCTGCAACCGCAGTGGCCGCAGTGGCCGCAGATTGATGCAGAGATCCGGGCGATTGGTGCCTTGACAGCGGAGCGGGAATATTTGGATGTTGACAGAATCAAACGGGAATGTGAAAATATTGACGTAGACGGTAACGGACTAGTGGATACCCACAATCTGCGCATGATAATCCGCAGCCTGATTTTCAGCCGATTTTTGCGAGGAGAACATAAATGAGAAAAAAGAGAGAACTGAAAGACGAAATGGTAAGCAATGAAGAAGCAAAAAAACTCTGGACTGCACCACAACTAATTGAAATAAGGATGGAAAAAACAGAAGGCGGTGGGGGCGTTGAAGATGATGGGTTTGGTGGGGGCCCCGCCGCCAGTTAACTATTGGATACACCTATTCACTGCATCTAACAAAACGATGAGAGGTGACCTTATATGAGTGCAATATGCGGCATTGTCTCCTTAAACCAAGCGCCTGTGACCAAAGAAAGTCTGACTGCAGTTATGAACGCCCTTTCCCACCTCGGCCCGGATGGTTCTTACGTTTGGACGGAAGGCGGATGCGGCATTGGACACCAGATGTTCCACATTACACCTGAATCACTGAACGAGACATTGCCCTATCAGGATTCGGAAGCAGGACTTGTCATTACGGCCGATGCACGCCTCGATAATCGGGAAGATCTGTTTGAGGCTCTCGGCATTCCCTCTATTGAAGGCCGTGACCTGCCGGACAGTATTTTGATTATCAGGTCCTTTCAGAAATGGGGGGAGGACTGTGTGCATCATCTTCTGGGCGATTTTGCTTTTGCAATCTGGGATCGCCAACAAGGCAAAATGATCCTGGTTACTGATCATATGGGAATTCGGACGGTCTATTATTGCCAGGTGAAGAACAACTTAGTTTTTGCCACGGAAATCAAGGGTATCCTGGCATTCCCCGGGATTCAGACTCGAATGGACATGGAAAGGCTTGCCATGCAGGCGGTGCCTGGACTTCTTCGGCTGGATAAAAACCGGACTTTTTTTGAGGGTATCCGGAGGGTGCCCGCAGCTTGTATCATCACCATCGAAAAGGGCATGGTCAGCCACAGGACTTACTGGAAGCCGGAGATGCCCACGCCAATCAATTTCAAAAGCGAGGATGCATTTTCCGAGGCATTTCAGGATGTATTCGGCAAGGCCGTTAATGCCCGGATACGCAGCGCTTTTCCCGTCGCGGTCCTACTTTCAGGAGGGTTGGATTCCTCGGCAGTGGCCGGTATGGCCTCCAAAATCCTTAAAACCCAAAACAAACGTCTCTTTGCATTTTCCGCTGTATTGCCGGAGGGCTATCAAGGCAGCGGCACAGACGAACGGTCCTATATCGATCTCTTCAAATCATTTGAAAATATTGATCTCCTGTATATTTCTAATGGTGAGCGCGGGCCCTTTGACGATCTCGATCGTCTGGTCTGGGGTGGTGAACAACCGGGCTACACCTCACGTCATTATCAGTACAGTGCCTTTGCTGAAGCGGCAAAGGAAAAGAGCTGCCGGGTGATTCTTGACGGTGGAGGCGGGGAGTTCGGCCCCAGCTTTCACGGGGACGGCATTATGGCAGAGTGGCTGTTACGCGGGAACTTGCTAACGCTGGCCAGGGAGCTCAGGAAACGGATGGTAGTTGAAAGACGTTCCCTATTCGGGCTTTTGAAAGGGGAAGTGATCAAGCCGCTCCTGCCCGGTTTTATTTTGAATAGGCGGCCCCGGTTTGATATTTATCAGTCTTTTGAGACGAGCCCGGTCCTTAAATCATTTGCCGAAGAGTATATTGGCATGGATCTGATCGAGCAGGTCCATGGTATGGATCAGCAAATCCGGACGGTTCCAGATCACCGCCAAAACCAGCTTAAGGCTGTTGGTTTTTCCACGGGCATGGGCGGTGAAAATCACTTTGTGGGTTACGAACAGGTGACGATACTTTCTCCCTTCTTTGACCGCCGGGTCCTTGACCTCTGCATAGCCGCACCCGCGCATCTGAAAATATCTAACGGCTACAAGCGTAATCTGCTACGCATCGGCATGAAAGGCATCCTGCCGGAAAGAATCCGTTTTCGCACTTCCAAGGAGCCTGCCGGGCCGGACTTTCACGACCGCTATAACCGTCAGAGGCCACAAATACAGGAATACTTATCCCGGATCAGCGAAGATGATCCGGTTCGCAGGATTGTGGATGTGGCAAAGCTGCAGCAGATGGCGACATATCGAATGGTCACTAACCGCTGCGACACACCCGCTGGGTTTGCCGGTATGCACTCTCTCCCTTGGGGAATGTATCTGATCGCTTTTCTTAAGCAGTTTGCAGTATACTGGCCCTAAAGACGATGCGAAATATTTAACTTGCACAAATGACTCAAAATTGTTGTATAATTGCTTACTATGTATTATAATTTTTGTTATCTGTGAGCACTAAAAGATGGAGTGAACAGAATCGAATGACGACACTAAAAAATAGGAGGTAAAATAGATGAAAGAAACAAATGATGTGCTTAAGGATACGTCATCTCAGAAAAAACAAGTTTGGCGTGCGCCAGAAATACATCGTATAGGAATAGCTAATGAAACCAACTCAGGCCTATATACTGGTGGTGACTTAGGACTTAGATCTGCCTCAAAATCTTAATCGATTATTCTTATTGCCGTTATTATCGGTTGGGTACTCCCATACTTTGGATATGACAGTATAGGATAATGGCAGGTAGATACTGAAACTGGATTGGGCGATATGCGATATGAGCGAACGACTCACGCATTACAGTGGTGGAAGTAAGTGCAGTAGCGTACCCTGCTCATAAGGCTGGACACAAGCTCAAGAGTCCTTGTGTCGGCCGGGAGAGGCACTGTAATATCCAAATGCGAGTTAAAGTGAATACATGGTTGATGTGGTGCTCACACAGGTTATGCAACGTCTAGTGATGGTTCACACTCGCGTAATAACTCCTAATGTCTATTTTTATAATATGGCGGACCGACAACATCATAATTCTACCTGGTATCCGGTACAACATAAATATGCTCCCGGTTGTGTGACACGTTCATGAAAAACTGCTGTCCCCGCCGCACCGTTAACGGTGAAGGGAACAGATGAAGTATGGGCCACCAGACTGACTTCTGCGGTGGCCTGTTCTCAAAGACAATAGTCCTGCCGAATCCCAGCCAAAGCCATTGTACAAGACCATCGATTCGGCCGTCGCGGATAATTTTTACATTAACTGTTTTTTTCTCTGACGGAAAATGATCTGTATGAGCAAGGTCAAAGGCAAATAGTTCAACAGGATCGCAAAAGGCATCCGCCAAATCCCGATCTGCGAAAACAGGTGTGACTGACGGTGCAAAACGGTTCATGGCAGACAGATCGAACCCGGAAATTGTATCCACCCTGCAATTACGTGTCCAAGTACCGTCACCCACCAGGACACCGAGCGTAGCGATCCTATCGGGCAAAATGATGGCGTCCGGTTTTAAAAGACGGTTTTTTGCATCTTCCATAAGCGGCAGTACATTCTCTCCTAAAAGATTGTTATCCACGATTTCGGCTACAAACATATCGGCTTTTTCCGGCAGGTCTGTCCCGACCACAAGGTCGGTCGATTTCTTGGCAATGACGGTGATCCGGTCTTCGTAACTGTTTTTGCGAATATTTTCCCGGGCGGCATCCGCGATCAGGTTTTCCATTTCACATGTATAAACATGCCGTGCACCCGCCCGTGCCGCCATCATGGCTAGGATGCCGCTACCCGTGCCAATTTCAAGCACAATGGCCGACGGGTCCATAAGATGTTCCAGGGCATCCCGAAAAGCCTGATTCCGCAATTCATCATACACCATGGGAAAATGCCAGCGGGGAACCTTTTGTCTCAAAGCCCAGTCGCTGTGAAAGCAGACTTCAGGGTCGTATGGTGCCAGACGTCGTCCCAGAAGGGCAAGATCCTCCCATTTCTGCTGCTTATCCTTAGCGTGCTCCTTCATGTGATTAGCCATTTTCACCATACGTAAGACGAAATCAGGCCTGTCCATCACCGCAAAAAGCATTTTCCGGACACCTTCCGGAAATGGTTGCAGCCAATCGATGATTTTTTCCTTGCTCATAGAGTCCGTGCCCTTTGCATCAAAATCCATAAGAATCATACCTCCGCATTGCCGTCATAGCCGAACCTCGCCATGACGCTGCCATGGTCCCGGATGATCTGCCCGATCTGCTCTGCTGTCAGCACGCCCTTGAAAGTACCGACCTTGCCTTTTCTGAAAAATGATGGAACACCTATTGGTGTTTCCATGAACCGCTTCTGCTCCTCCTGCCTTTTCATCTCCGGGAAGGAGGAAAATTTGATCGCTCTGTCAATTTTATCAGGATCATCCTCGAGCCCGCAAAAGGCGGCGGCCAGGCTGAATGTCTCTTGAGGCTTTTCAAGCATATCTTCGTACCTGATTATATGGACATTGATGCCGGGGGCATCCACCCAGCTTGTAACATGGCTGCTCCAGGTCAACAGTTTTTGGCGTAACTGTGTATGGAGATGTTTAGGTTTGGAACAAAAGGAAGCATAGGGGTCGCCCATCCGGCTGATGGCCTCGTCGATGCTGATCCGGGAATGATAAGCATAGGAAATCGCCACATCCAAAGGGTTGCGGACGATATAAACCACCCCAAGGGTCGCTTTATTCGACACCAGTGGTTCCCCGTGATCCGTCCAAGTGTAGGCGTCGTGAATCTTCATAAAGAGAGTCTCTTCAGAGTTCTCAGCCAGATATTCATAAACTCTCGGCCTCAACCGGTCCACCTCATCCGGCAACAGATCCGAGGCGTCCGTCCCTGCGGACTGATCGAAGAGGTGGCGGGAACTGGCAATGGAGGTGGTATCAAGTTGGTTAAAATCAGCCGGTGTTTCCTCATGACGTCTCAAGTTGGTCAGAAATATCCGAAACCAGGTGTTGCCCGACTTGGGATAGGATGCGATCCAGTAGATGCCTTTCATAGCAACAAATCCTTTTCTACCAGATCGGCAAGCTTTTCCGGCAGGAAGGGTGCGTCAGGCCGGATCAGGCGAACCATGTGAACGTGCTTTGCAATAGCCGTGCAAAGTTGGTGATGAAATGTTTTGTTTATAAGCTTGTCCAGAAATTGAACCCGGTAGGTATTGTTAAATAGGGCGATGAATTTATCCTTGCCCCGGATAGGCTTTAGCTCAAAGGACGGGCTATTGGCGAGGCCGATACAATAGATGGCCTTTAACGGCAACGGGGTCCGACAAAACGTTGTGCGGGTATCCAGATTATATTTTTCCAGGCCCTGGCGAGGCTTGGGCAGCTTGTCGGAATCGGCTGTTTTAAGCAAGTTCAGGGTGTCAGCCCACAGCTTGACTTGGGGGTAGCCGGGAATTGCTAATGGCAGACCCGCTTCATCGAGCCTGACTACGCAGACATCATCGGCCAGCATCCGGTATCCGCGGTTGTAAAGGGTAATGGCAAGAGTTGATTTCCCCATAGCGGAAGGCCCGCAGAACATGACGGCCCGCCCGCACATTTCCATGACGCTGGCATGCATGGGTACCAACCCGCGCTGCTGGAGCAGGGCGCCAAAAGCGGAACCGAGCAGAAACAGGCGCACCGCCAGCGGTTCCGCATCGGAAAAAGGCTCAACGACGATCCGGTCACCGTTCGTCACGTGGTATCTGGCCACATTATCCACACGGAGCAGAAACTGATTCTGAGTCATTTCATAGCGCACACCCCTGAATTCAGCGTCCGGCAAAGATTCCGGTGTACTGCCCATGACCACGCTGACATCAGCTGAACCCGCGCCGTCAATCAGCTCCGGACATTCAAACTCGGACAAAATAATCAATCCCCAGCAATGATAGCTGAACAATCCCTTTTTCATGAAAATATCCTTTGGCCTTTCATCCTCTTTCATCAACTACTCCTGACTCTTAATTCCACATTTCCAGTTCTTTACACACATATTCCGGGTCTGCCTTGTCTATGGATCGGCATGATAGGCAGACACGGTTTTTACAGTTCGTGTTGACTGTTTGGCGGACCTGTCTGATGAGATCATGGTTCCAGAGCCGCGCAAAAGATATCTCATCGAGGTCTGCCGTTTTAAAATCAACATTGGTGTCCACACCAACGCAGCAGAATTGCATTTGACGCCTCAGATGCCGCCGCCCGTGGACCAGAAAGCCTCGATACCAGGGCGAATAACACTGCTTCGGTGCTTTCAGATCCCGAATACCCTCAAAAATAGCAGCGTCCTGCCGCGTAAAGTCAGGGGGCCGGTCAAAAATCCGGATTCCCAGCTCGGCCGCCCTTCTTTCCGACCTAGCCATACACTCATCAAAAATATCAGGCTGATAGTAGAGAGATGCCTTACCAGGCATAGCGCATTCCGGCATAGCATAAGACATAAAATGGGAAAAATTAACGGCATCTGCCCCAAGGGCATGGGCCAGTTCCACAAATTTGATGGTCTCGTAAATATTTTCCCTGTTAACCACCATCAAGAGGATGATTTCCGGCTGGGCCGTCTTTTGCCTCTTCTTTGAGTCCGCTAAAAAAGCCACCTGTGTGCAAATGTGATCAAAACCCTTTGCGTGCATCATCCCTTCCCAGGTCTTCCCTGTGGCGGCATTGAGGGAGATCCTTATCCTGGCGAGCTTTCCTGCAAAATAGGTGCATAGTTCACTGTTCAGGCCAATGCCGTTGGTGATGATCCGCAGGATAAGATGGGGATAGGTATCTTTTAAATATCTGAAGATTTCCGGAAACTCCGGATTCATTAAGGGATCGCCAATGGCGCCGCCCAGGCCGAGTTTGCTTACATATTTTAGAAAAGTCATCCCTTTGATATCGGCCAGAGTGAAAAAATCAGCCTGGGAGGACTTAATGGGGCGGTAGCTGCAGAATTCACAGTGGGCATTGCAGAGGGTCGAGATATTCAGGGCAAGGTCATAGGGATATGATTTAACTGCTGCCAGGCTGTTGCGGCTCTCAAAGTGGAGAAGCTTGAGGTTGACGAGATGTGGCCGGACTGACTGTTGCATTTCATCAGACAACCGTCCCTGCGAAAGGGCAAAAGCCCTGGCTTTGAAAGAAGGGTCCGAGCTCTCAAGAGCGCAAATGTCTTCGTAGGAAAAACCAGGTCCACCAAGAACTTCTATAAGTTCAGGATGAACGGTATCTGCGGTAAAACAGGGGGCCAGAGCGGTTTTGGTAAATGTTGCCTCGCCCCGCCTTTCGGCGCCGACAGCAGAACGTATGACCGCTAACCAGCCCTGGCGAGGCTCAAACAACTTACGGCAAACGCCAAAAAACAGGGCCTTTCGGGCCACAATACCCCTAGGGACAAAGGGATTTGCATGCATGTTTTCCATGAGCAAAAGGCCTTCTTTTTCCATGCGGGTCAACATTCCTCTCAGCATGTTCGGATCAACAAAGGGGTATTGCAGGTCAAGGATAATCATGTAGCGGTGCTTGAGCATAGCCGTCAGGGACGGCAGCACCCATAATATACCGAAAAATGACCTGGAGGCAATGCGGCATCCTTTATTTTTAGCATCTATAACGTCCTGATATGCTGGAGCACTTTCAAATACCAGCAGTTTTTCTTTTACGCCGGTCCGCTCAAGCCGTTCGGTCACAATGTCGAGGAGGGATTTGCCTGATATCTCGAGATGATATCCGGAGGAGCCGTTGTCATCAGACCCATTCCGACAGTATAGGATTGCCGCAGAAGATACCACGGCTGTTATTCCGGCTGAACCAGGATGATCTTGTTTTTTTGAAGTTCTTCGAGAAATTTCAAGACATCCCTCTCGCAGATCGGTTGATCTACCTCGAACTCCTCGAGGAGTTTTTCGATTAACTCGGATACTTTACACGGGGTTTCGATAAGTTCCCAGATGCGGCTGCCAATGGAATCTATGCCGTAGTAAGCACCATTTTCAATGCTCATCATCACCACTTCACCGTCGATGTCGCTTGCAACAACGTCTTTTGTCCGGCAAATAGTTGTATCCATTGAGATATCCGTCATAATTCCTCCACTCCACAAATATACATTCCTATACTATATTCTTAACAATTTAAAGACATAATTAATTGATATATATACACAAAAACCGGCAAGAACACAAGTCTTAAAGCACGGATCGCCGTTACTGCTCCAAAAGAAATCGATTGATTTTGCGCTTACGCTCGGTTATGCCACAGATTTCGGAATAACTGTTTTTGGCTCCATACATAGTACGTCCATAGCGACAAATAAGTCTAAAGACCCAGACCGGATAATAACAATAAATTTTAAATGAATCGGGCGCTGCGGGGTACACAGTAGCCATAAGCTTCCTGTCTAAAAACAATCGATCCCAAAATATTCTGATTTTCTCCCAATGGCTCTTTTTCCCGAACAACTGCGCAAATGGCTCAGAAATGGTAGCTGCAAAACGGGCGTCAGTGAACACCTGAGATTGGGCTAACCCTTTAATACCCTCATCAAAATCAGGAGGCCGCATACTCTTTATAATCTCGTCCGGGATATCGGCATTTACCAGGTCTTTTGCCAGCCTCAGTGCCAGATAAACACCCCGGCGCCACTTCCAACGTTCAGCGCGATCCAGAACGGATGTCCAGGAAATATCTCTGCCAAAGCGTACCAGTATTTCTGCAATGTCACAGAAAGGGCGAAGTCCGAAGGCGAATTGATGATGGTAAGAGGTATGGAAGCAGATATGGAGGAGCATATCCTCAGGACAAAGCGTGAGGAGATGACCCCCATTTTTGAGCTTCAACAATGCGGCCCGTTGCCAGAGTTCGACCGGATCTATGGTATAAAACTCGCCAGGACATGTAAGATTCCAGTGAATCTCAAAGCCGGCTTTATCCGCCTTCATCATCCGGGGAAGATGATGAAGAATCTGCCTGAAGGCGTCGTTAGAGAAGGGTTTTTGGGGTTTGTAGCCAAAGGTGCTCAGTTGTTCTGTAATCCGTGATAGATGTTGAGGATGAGCCAGGAGATCAATATCGTTCATCTCCCGATGACCGATATTGCCATAGACTGCCTCCGCCAGGGCCATACCTTTCAACACAATCAGCGGAATGTTTTCCTCATCCATGGCCGCTGTTAGGCGATGAAGTTCACCGTAAAAGCGCAGGTTTCTCAGGGTGGTTTCCCGGTAGGCACGCTCAAGCGCCGCCATTGATGCTTCAGGCGCCAAGTGAGTCAAATGTTTCGTCTTCAGACGATGCCAGAGCAGGGGCCTCACCCGCTGAATTTCGGCCAGAGACAGAAAGGCATGCCAGTTTTCCGGCGAAAGACCGGAGAGCCTTGCCGTAACATCGACTGCCGGGCCATCCTTTTTCAAACAGTCAATCAGGAGCCCGAAAAGCTCAGATTCCGTTATTTCCACAGACACCTCCGTCCCGTACTTCCCGTAATCAGCAACTTCCGATCTCTGATCTCTGACCTCATTGATTCTTCCCCCGCATCTGCCGGGTCCAGGAGGCTT
>CAYMTB010000052.1:0-5615 GCA_964393225.1 uncultured Syntrophorhabdaceae bacterium | reverse complement strand
TCTGATCTCTGACCTCATTGATTCTTCCCCCGCATCTGCCGGGTCCAGGAGGCTTCGTAGCGACCCTGAGATGCCAGCAGTTCTTCATGGCTGCCGGATTCAACAATACGGCCCCTGTCCATAACGTGGATGACATCCGCCTGCAAGGCTGTTGTGAAGCGGTGCGTGATAATCAGGGCGGTCCGGCCTGCGACGAGACGGCGAAAACGGAGCAGCCAGTCTGCTTCCGCCCAGGAATCCATGGCGCTTGTCGGCTCATCGAGGATGATAAATTCTGCTCTCCTCAGAAAGGCCCGTGCAAGAGCGAGACGCTGCCACTCACCACCGCTCAGTTCAGCGCCGCCGAACCACTTTCCCAACACCGCTTCATAAGTTTTGGGCAGACGGCTGATTGGCGCATCCGCTCCTGCGGCCCGGGCTGCGGCTTCTATCCGGTCCATACCAGGGTTGCTGCCGATGTCCCCGAAGGCAATATTATTGAAGACTGTGTCATGATAGCGCACCGGCTCCTGAAAAAGCACAGTGATCCTCTGCCGGACCACCTGAAGGGAAAGATTCTTGATATCCGTTCCGTCGATGAGCACGCGGCCTTTTTCAGGATCATAAAACCTGCAGATAAGTTTGATCAGGGTGGTTTTTCCCGCCCCGTTTTCGCCCACCAGAGCGGTGATTTGTCCGGCCGGAATTCGCAGGGTGAAATCATCCAGTGCGGGCCATGCCGTTCCGGGATAGGAGAAGGTAACATTTTGAAAGACTATCTCTTTTAGCAGACCGGGATAGGGAAGGGGTGTTATGGGTTCGTTGATTCGGGGCTTCAGGTCAAGAAATTCAAAAAGATTTTCCAGGAACATGATATTCCGGTAAATCTCTCCGGCACTTCCCAGAAGTGAACGCATCATACGCTGGCCCTGGTAAAATGCCTGATAAAAAAGGGCAAGATCACCCAGCCCGACAGCTCCTTTTAACACCTGAAGACCCATCCAGGCAAGAGCACCGGCCATGCTTCCCAGGCCAATCATTGCTGCTCCCCCATGAGCGGCAGCTTCACTGCGGGCAAGGTGTACCTGCTCACGGCTCAATCGTTTACGCAATTCCTGAAAAAGAGCTTGAAAATGCTGGCCAAGAGCAAAGAGGCGCATCTCCGCTGCCGCTTCACGCTGGGTAAGCATCAGATCATAGTAGTTGGCTTTACGGATGGCCGTGGTGTTTTGCATCCGCCAGCGGTGAAAGAGAATCGTATGGCGGAGTACGACCAGAAGGGCAGGCACAGTACTGAACAACAGGAGCAGGGGAATCCATATTCCGAAGGTCAGCAGGACACTACCCATGGCACACAGGGTGATAAAACTTTGCAGCAGCGTACCCGCGTTTTCGAGCAGGGCGGTAGGTCTGCTGAGGGCATCCACCCGGGCTCGATGGAGTTTATCGTAATAACCGGGGTCGTCGTAAAAGGAAAGATCGAGTTCCATGGCCTGTTCATGAATAAGCGCATGAACGTGGTCCTGTACCCGTTCAGACTGGGCTGTTCGCACCCATTTAGCGATGCCCTGAAAGACTTCGCTGCCGATCAATACAAGGGCCATGGCAAGACCTGCGGGAAGGAGAGGCACCATAGCCTCCCAACCACTACTGGTGCCGATCATTTTTGAAACGCCGTTCACGAGTGTCCGTGTTAGATAAACAACAGCAACAGGCAGCAATCCCTGAACCAGCAGCAAAACCAACCATACAATGGTCAATCCTCCTGCTGCATAATGAACCAAATGGAAGGCCCGGGGTAGAAAGGGAAGCTGTTGCCGGAGCTTTCGGGTTGCGTCAACAAGGTGGTTAATCATATTGGGCATATGTATTGGTCCGGTGTTTCCATTTTATTGGTGAGGTATAATATCTTCCATGTCACAGCGGAGCGCCTTGGAGAGCTTAATAAGCAGATCCACTCTTGGTGTGCGCTTACCGTTTTCGATCTGGGACAGGGCCGGGATTGATACACCACACGCCTTTGCCAGCGTTGCCAAGGTGAACTTTCTATATTCACGCCATACCTTAAGAGGGTTCTCATCTGACGATAGGCGCTTGGCTAATTCATGAGGATAGGTTTCTTCACCGGATGCAATTGCGGCGGATACAGTACGGGCGTCACGGATGTCCTCAAGCTCTTCCAGGCGGTCTATGATAGTTTCCCATTCACAATAAGGCACTACAGCATATTCCGGTACGCCGTTATGTTCAATAATCTGGATATTCATTTGTAGACATCTCCTCTCGATCCTATTTTAAGTACATAGATTATAAGTTCGTTATTGATCATTTTGCAGATTGCCCGCCAACCCCCTACTCTCAGTCGCCAGAATGGTGATCCTTGCAGTGGTTTCCAGTCCCCTTTGTAGGCCGCGGGGTCCGCGGCGATGGATTCAAGTTCAGCATCAATCCGTTCGGCAATATCCTTGGGCATTTTAACTCTGGTTTTGATAGCCTGTTTGCTGTACTTGATCGTAAACATACTATTTCATATATTAACTAATGGTTAACTTAATGTCAAGTGTATAATTAACTACGTCAATTATTGTGATTGTGTCTATATTCTCCTGCATAGGGTCGCCTGATCAAGAAAATGTGCCGACAACCGTGAATTGCCGATGACCCTCTGCGCCGGTGAGGATAATGCTGCCGCAGCGAAGCCAGGCATGGGCAGCGAGATTCTCCTGCTTTGTTTGATCCTTTGCCACGCCCAGATACAGTGTAGCGGCAACATGGCGCCGTTTAAGCATCCATTGGGCAGCCACGGCCTGGGGCAGGCAGACGCTTTCCCAGGGGGTATAGCGCACAGCCGAGCGCACAGCCTGACCGACCATTCGGGCAGAACAAAGATCAGAGGAATTTATTTCTGTGCCGGTTTCCTTCATATGCCTGCCCAATGAGACGGCCAGCCACTTAAACGGCAGGACAAGAACCACAAGACGTGCGATACCCAGCAGCGCAAAGGCCTCCAGCAGGACAAGACGTTCGGCTCTCGTGCGGCGGCGCCATTTGGCACGGGTGTTCCGAAGCGATTTTAGCCAGGTTTTCATGTGTTCCTTATCATCTGTAAATATTTCCTATCGCAACAATTCAAAGAGCGCTGACTTTGAGACCCGTTTATCCAAGGTTAGAACGCTCTCGCATCCCGAATGATGTGCAGTCTGAATGCTTATTTCTTACTTTATAGTAAGATAGAATGCAGAGAAAGTCAATTATGTCAGGGCAAAAGAACTCTTGACATAGCTGCAAAATAACTTTACACTCTTGCATCATGATTACAAGAATTACCAACCTGCCGGACAATCGCTCTTTTTTTCTCTTTGGCCCCCGCCAGACCGGGAAATCTTCCCTTATTCGTTCAAAGTTCGGAGATAATGCCTGGACGGTAGACCTTCTCAGCGGAGAAGAGTTTGCCCGTTATGCAAAACATACGGCCCAGTACCGGCTCGATGCTGAGGAAAAGATCAGAACGGGGGATACGCGACGGTTTGTCCTGGATGAGGTACAGAGAATACCGGAGATCCTCAATGAAGTCCATGCATTGATGGAGGAACATCCCGACTGTCAGTTTATTCTCCTGGGTTCCAGCGCTCGCAAGTTGAAACGCGGAGGGGCCAATCTTCTGGCCGGGAGAGCGGTACAGCGCTTTCTCTTCCCCTTTACCTCTGCAGAGTTGGGAGAACATTTCAAACTGGACGATGTGCTCCGCTTCGGGTCCCTCCCCCCGCTTCTAGGTCTAACGGATACTGAAAAACAAGACACCCTCAGGGCATACACAGAGACATACCTGAGGGAAGAGATACAAATGGAAGGGCTCGTCCGCAATCTGGGGGGATTCTATCGTTTCCTGGAGATGGCCGCATCGGCATCCGGAGAGCTGCTCAATTTCTCCAATATTGCCAGGGAGTGCCATCTGCCGGTCAGGACGGTTCAATCTTACTACGAAATCCTGGAAGATACCCTCATCGGTTTCCGTCTTCAGCCGTGGCTGAAGAGCGCGCGCAAACGACTCGTAGCCCATCCGAAGTTCTATTTTTTTGACACTGGTGTGACTAACGCCGTAAACCGCCGTCTGGCGGCACCGCCTGACCCGCGCCTGACAGGTCGGCTCTTCGAACAGTTTATCGTGCTTGAAGTCCATCGCTATCTACACTATGCCTTCTCAGAAACACGGATCTTTTCCTGGAGGACCAATGCCGGTGCAGAGGTGGACCTGGTATTGGAAAAGCATGGCGAACTGCTCGGCGCATTTGAGATTAAATCGGCAACAGAGGTGAGCGGCAACGACTTCTCAGGACTGCGGGCTTTCCGCAACGACAACCCCGATGTACCTCTGACGGTTGTGTACAAGGGGACACAAGCCTACCGGACGGATGGCATCCGGGTGATACCGTGGATGATGTTTCTCGACGAGACCCGGCACGCGTAACCCAACGTCACTCAGCATCAATCCTGTATAAAATATTGTTGCAAAAATATTCTCCTCTATTCAATTGATGGAGCGGCAAGGCAGTTTGAAGGAATGAGGTTTTTGCGAACACGTTGAGCGGTGTAAAGCACAGCTTTGACCAACATCATTGAATAAAATAGTTTTTAAGCGTTCGTTTTATCATCGAGGTAATCTATCCAGAAGGGGTTCTTAATTAGAATATCTTAGAGTATATCAATTTGTTTAAAATTGTTAATGTGTATGTCATCTAAATAAAGAATTATTTTCCTCAATGATTTTTTCTTTTTCTATCCACCCCAGAAGAAGATCGACGATCTCCTCCACACCTTGCAGATCGGTGTCCACAACGATTTCCGGGGACTGAGGTTCTTCGTATGGTGAACTGATCCCGGTAAATTCGGCAATCTCTCCTGCCATAGCTTTTCTATAGAGACCATGGGGATTACGCTTTATGCAGGTTTCCAGACTACATTTGACATGGATCTCCAAGAATCGTGTTTCCGGGAAAAGTGATCTGACAAAATGCCTGTCTCTAATAAAAGGGGAAATGAACGTGCAGATGACAATATGGCCGGCTTCAAAGAAAAGCCTGGCAACCTCTCCTGCCCGGCGGATATTTTCATTCCGGTCCTTCCCGGAAAAACCGAGATCCCCGCACAGGCCATGTCGCAAATGATCTCCATCGAGGAGCATCGTTCGGCAGCCGGCGCTGAAGAGCCTATGTTCCAGGAGTTTGGCAATCGTTGATTTACCGGAGCCGGAATAGCCCGTAAACCACAGGACAGCGGCCTGATGGCCGTTTCGCTTTTCTCTGGTCTCGCGGGGAATGTTCCAGCCGCTCCAAACGATATGGGATGATTTTAATGCATTGTTCGCCGGGCCGGCGCTGTCTTCATGAACACTATTGATCCCTCCTGGAATCTCTCTGGGGGCGTTCCGGATCATCCCTGCGGCCACAGTGTTGTTAGTCAGCGGATCAATGAGGATAAAGCTGCCCGTGGCATGGTTGATCAGATAAGGATCAAAAAAAATGGGGGCGGCGGCGCTGATTTCCACCCTGCCTATTTCGTTTAATAAAAAGGTATCTGCCTGTGTCCGATGCAGTGTATCAACGTCTATCTTATAGACGATCTTCCTGATATAGGCC
>CAYMTB010000051.1:0-17741 GCA_964393225.1 uncultured Syntrophorhabdaceae bacterium | reverse complement strand
AGCATCTGTGTGAAAAAGTTGCCGTGAAATGCCGTGAGTTTTGCAAGAGGGCCTTATATGGTTCAGCAGTGGCTGCCTCTTCAAGAAGGGCTCTTGTTAATTTCAGCGCATCCGCCAATGTGGCCGGGGGTCGAAGTTTTCCGAGCGAGAGCATTTTTGAATATGAGCTAATATCGGACGCAAACACCCGCCTATTCAAAAGAACGGCTTCCAGAGCCACAGTACCAGCCCCGCTGAAAGGTTCAACTATCAGGTCTTTCGGTTCTGAGTAAACCGAGATAAGATGACTAGCAATGCTACTCTTGAGTTTTCCAATATACGGCGACAGCTGATGCATGCTATTCTCGCTGTTCACGCACGAGCTATGCCAAACTTCGGGAGCAAGTGAAGGCGCCTTTAACAATCGTCCATTGGTTGCGTTAATACTCAAACTAATCCTCCCCTCTGTATGAGCATATCATCAAAGTGTTATAAAAAAAAGATCAATCTTAACGACGGTTGAAAACACATAAAATAAGGATTCTCAACGACACGGAATATGTCAATGAAAATGAGACACTTTTTTCAAACATTTAGTGTAACTCTCCATAACTCTTCAATACCGGTTTATTAATCCATACTGTATCAGGAACCGGCATCGGTTTCGGCATCCTTCCTTTAAACCGTTCAGGATGTTTTTCATAAGCATCCATAAGCACCTCTCCACGGGCTTCAACAATACGGGCAGCCCTTCCGTAATGGACATCTTCAGGTGTTAAAAGACCTAACCCGGAATGATAATGTTCTGTATTGTACCAGGGAAAGAAGGTCTGAGAGAATGCCCTGGCATCTTCAATGGAACCGAACCTGTCGGGGAACTCAGGTCTGTATTTCATGGTTTTGAACTGAGATTCAGAATAGGGATTATCATTACTGACCGATGGTCTTGAATGACTTTTGGTAACACCGAGATCGGCAAGCAGAAAAGCAACTGGTTTTGATGTCATGCTCGATCCTCTGTCTGCATGGATCAGAAGCTGATCCGGTTGAATCGATTGTTTTTTGATAGTCCCTTCAATCAGCTTTTTGGCAAGAGCGGCAAGCTCTCTATGTGCTATCATCCAGCCCACCACATAGCGGCTGAAGATATCGAGGATTACATAGAGATAGTAATAGGTCCACTTTACCGGTCCTTTTAGTTTTGTAATGTCCCAGGACCAGACTTCATTGGGGGCTTTTGCAATAAGCTCCGGTTTTGTATAGTGAGGACGGACCAGCTGATTTCTTCTCTCTTTTATCTCTCCTTCCTTTTCCAGGATCCGGTACATAGTGCGGATAGAGCAGATATATCTATTTTCATCGAGAAGCTTTGCGTAGACCTCCTGCGGGGCTTTATCGATAAAACGGTCCTCATGGAGGATATCGAGCACTTCACTTCTTTCTGAGACAGAAAGGGCAAGAGGGGGTGCAGGACGAACCGTTTTCTCCGTTACAGGTGCAATCCATCGATAGAAGCCGGCACGGGATATATCAAGTGCATTACATGCGGTACGAATGCCTACTTCATTTCCCAATGCAATAATCGTATTCATGACGTCTCCTCGTTGATGCCTTTCAGGAGGTCGGCCACTTTTTTTTGGACATCAATGATCAGTTCTGCATGCTTGAGCTTATGCGTAAGTTTTGCATTCTCCCGTTCCAGCTCTGCAATACGGCGGACATTAGGATCGGGTCTTTGAGGAAGGGGTCCTCTCTTTTTCGGTATGAGGCCCTGACTGACCTGACGTCTCCACCGTGTAAGGTTCGAATAATAGAGGCCTTCACGGCGCAAAAGCGCACCGAGCTGTCCCTGTCTGGTACAGGCTTCTGCCTCTTTAAGAATGCGGAGTTTAAATGCTGCGGTGAACTTCCGGCGTACTGCTTTCTCGGTAACTTCGGGATCAGGAACTGCTCTGATATCTGGTTTTCTGTTTTCTGCTGTCATTGAATCTTTCTCTTTCATTCGCGTTCTCCTTCCCGCCCTTCGAGTCTAAACTATTGGGTGGAAAGTGTCTCACTTATATTGACACAGAGGGGAAGGTTTTGTATACTGACTATGTGGAAGAAAAGAACAAGGTTCATAAGGGATACCACTGTGCATATCAGATTCATTACCATATTGTGCTCCCGATAAATTTCTGTGAATTTGAACGTCAAAAACTTAAAACGCAATAACTTTTCGTGGAGGCTTTAAAAAGTGTGTGCAATAGCAGGCATATTTAATAAAAATGACGAATCGGTTGGAGAAGAACAAATAAGACGCATGCTAACAACCATGCGACATCGTGGGCCTGATGCCGAGGGTATCTTTGCACTTAAACGAGTTGGCTTAGGCCACCGAAGGCTTTCTATCATCGATAGAAACGAATCGGCCAATCAACCGATGCAGCATAATCAATTAATAATTACCTACAACGGAGAGATCTATAACTACGTGGAATTGAGAAATGAACTTAAAATGTGCGGCCACCATTTTAAGACACGGTCCGATACCGAAGTAATACTTCATGCTTACGAGGAGTGGGGTACTGACACTTTTAGCCGATTCATCGGAATGTGGGCACTGGCAATTTATGATCAGGATAAGGGACATATCATTCTGTCACGCGATCGATTTGGTATTAAACCACTCTATTATATCAATATGGATAGACGATTTATTTTTGCATCTGAGATTAAGGCATTGCTTTCCATTGCGTGCTCACGAAATATAAATTATGATGTTTTGTTGCGTTATATTGTCACCGGTCTGGAAGACGTTTCTAATGAAACATTCTTTAAAGACATCTACCAGGTTCAACCTGGAGAAATGGGCATATATGATGTCACGAATAGTTCTTGGAGTCTTAAGCGCTATTACGAGCTGTCACATGCAACTGCATTACTAAACATGGAAAGATATGATGAGCTTCTCAAAGATGCTGTGCGTCTTCAAATGCGTAGTGATGTGCCAGTTGGCACTTGTCTCTCCGGTGGGCTTGATTCGTCAACAGTTGCTTCGCTTGCCGCAAGAATGACGGGAAAGATGGGTAACGGAAGATTTGTTGCCGTTACAGCAAGGGCCGAATATTCTTCAAACGACGAAACTCCATATGCTAAAAAAGTTGCCGAATACTGTAATTTAGATTGGCATGTCACGACGCCGAAATACGAGGATTTCAAAAGAGACATCGAAGTCTGCCTTTATTTGCATGACGAACCCGTGACCGGTCCTTCTGTGTATATGCAGTATTGCGTCATGCGTGAAGCTAAGGCTTGCGGGATAAAAGTTATGCTGGACGGTCAAGGCGGTGATGAAACTCTGCTCGGTTATGAACGTTATTATACTTATTTTTTACTTGATCTCATAAGAAAAGGCTACTGGAAAATTATCCCCCGTGAGTATTTAGATGCGGTCAAAAACTCCGCGTTAACACACACAAAGCTTTTATCTTATATTATGTATTTTTTACTACCCTTCATTCAAAAAATGGTTGTATCATACCGATGCTCTTTCCTGAAGCACGAATATTTCGAATGTGGGGTTAAAAACCTGACCAAACACCATTTTCAAATTGCCGATATGCAGATATCAGAGATAAAAAAAGACCAACTTCCACATCTTCTTCGTTATGAAGACCGGAATTCCATGGCTCATTCTATTGAAGCGCGCGTTCCCTTTTTAGATCACCGTTGCGTTGAAGCAGCAATTGCGCTCACTCCCGCGGAGAAAATCAAAGGCGGTTTTACTAAATATCCCCTCAGGGTCTTAGCTGCAACGCTGTTACCTCCAGAGATTGCTTGGCGAAGGGACAAGATGGGATTTGATGCACCCGAAATGTACTGGCTTCAAAAACATTCTACTCAGATGAACAAGGCAATTAACTCATCTCCACTGCTGAATAAGTTATGCTGGGATATTCCGGTTATGGATAGCATCAATTTGTCCATCAGATGGCGACTGTACAACATTGCATTATGGGAACGACAACATGGCGTACATATTTAAAAAAAAGAATTCCCTACAAAAAATGAAACCAAATTCCGGGATTCACAAGAGTAAACAGAATCTCACACATTGTATAGTTACTCCCTGGCCATTACGGTGAGATAGGACATTGTTTGGATGACTTAATTTGCACCTATGAATAATCTTCATATTTACCCATCATATTTTACCCACGAAAGCCGAATGCTGAAGGAGACGGAAAGCCTTGCAAAAGAAGGTTTCTTCGACCGTATATACATTGGGGCTCTGTGTAAGAAGGGTCTGAAAAAAACTGAAGATATCGATGGTGTCCGCCGTATTGTACGGCCCCCCATTTTGTCCGCTTGTTTACCCGATGGGTTTCCTTGGAAACTCTTTCAACTTCTTGAATGGGAATTACGCATATTTTTCAAATTCAGGAAAAGGCAAATTGCGGTATTCAATGCACATTCTTTGACAGTATTACCACTTGGTGTGATTTTTAAACGAGTGACGGGGGCCAAGCTTATCTATGACGCCCACGAACTTGAAACAGAAGTGCAAGTGTCCAAGATTCAAAAGATGGCCTATAAAATCATTGAACGATCCCTAATTTGCTATGCGGATGTTGTGATTACCGTCAGTGAATCCATTGCAGAGTGGTATAGAAACACTTATATGCTTAATAATGTTAATGTCATTTATAATATCCCGTACAGACGGCCAATGGGTCCGCAAAGCGCTGAGAGGCTTCGTACCATTCTTAAGATTAAAGAAACAGATTTCCTTTTCATTCATCACGGGATATTAGAAGAAGGACGAGGCATTGGATTGCTTTTGGAGTGCTTTACACGCACTCAGAGCGACAGGCATATTGTTCTCATGGGAAACGGTGCCTTGGAAGAAACTATCCTTCATTACACCATGAAATACTCGAACATCCATTTCCTGCCTACCGTTCAACCGCAGAAGGTCCTTGATTATGTGGGTGGAGCAGATGTTGGTATTCATCTAATAGAAAATACTTGTCTAAATCATTATTACTGCCTTCCAAACAAACTCTTTGAATTTATTTTGGCAGGTGTGCCGGCCATCGTGAGTGATTTTCCGGAAATGCGGCGTGTTGTGCAGGATGGCCCCTGTGGCTGGACGGTACCCGTTGACGCGGAAGCATTAAGGGTTCTGGTAGACGGTATTACATGGAAAGAGGTAAAAGACAAAAAGGCTGCCACACAAATTAGCCAATGCGAGCTTGGGTGGCATACGGAAGAAAAAAAGTTGATAGAGGTTTATGCCAATCTGCTTGGCGACGCCAAAGGATGGCTCGATTGATTACTATCGTTGATTATGGCATGGGCAATATAGGATCTGTTTACAATATGCTGAAAAAAGTGGGTGCATCGGCCATAATATCATCTGATCCCGTTGAAATATTAAGAGCTGAAAAGCTTATATTGCCGGGCGTCGGTGCTTTCGATAATGGTATGCGCAATCTTTCGGAATTGGGACTGATAGAGGTCCTCAATGATAAAGTGCTCAACGGAAAAACACACATTCTTGGAATCTGCCTCGGCGCTCAGTTACTTACAAATAAAAGTGAAGAAGGAATACTGCCCGGTTTAGGTTGGCTTGATGCGGATACTGTTCGTTTTAGTATTCCCTCCAGCAATAAATGCTTGAAGATTCCCCACATGGGGTGGAATGAGACAGTAATAAGGAGAGAAAATCCCCTATTGTGCGGATTTGAGGATCAGCCACGATTTTATTTTGTTCACTCATATTACTTGAAGTGCAACAATTCAGAGGATGTTATTGCTACGTCTACCCATGGTATTGAGTTTGCGGCGGCGGTAAACAGGCTAAATATCTGGGGTACCCAGTTTCATCCGGAAAAAAGTCATATGTTTGGCATGAATGTAATAAGGAATTTCTGTACACTTTGATTGCTCAACATTCATCACAGGAAAACTAACACAATGATCATTCCTCGTGTTATCCCCTGTCTTCTTTTGCGTGGAAGCGGCCTGGTAAAAACGATCCGATTCAAGGATCCAACCTACCTGGGGGACCCGCGTAACACTGTCAAAATATTTAATGAAAAAGGCGTTGATGAACTAGTCTTTCTGGATATTACCGCAACCATAGAAAAGCGTGAACCGAATTATGAATTGATATCCGAGATCACGAGTGAATGCTTTATGCCCCTTGGTTATGGTGGTGGGATTAGTAATCTGGATCAGATGGAGAAGTTGTTTAAGATTGGGGTTGAAAAAGTTGTCGTTAATACGTATGCGGCGGAAAATAGCACATTTGTAAGCGAGGCGGCAAGGGCTTTTGGAAGCCAAAGCGTTGTTGTTTCTTTGGATGTAAAGCGAAGTTTGCTTGGTAAATACGAAATCATGGTGGGTGCCGGAAAGCGTCGAACCGGGATTGAACCTATAACCGTTGCCAAACAGATGGAGGACGCAGGTGCAGGTGAAATCCTCCTCAACTCCATCGACCGTGATGGAACCATGCAGGGCTATGACCTTGAACTTATTCGGCGGGTAACGTCAGTTGTAATTGTACCTGTTGTGGCGTGCGGTGGTGCCGGTTCTATCGAGGACCTTGGGTGCGCAGTGAAGCAGGGTGGTGCTTCAGCGGTGGCCGCCGGAAGTATCTTTGTATTTCATGGCCGACATCGGGCCGTGTTGATTAATTTCCCCAAACGGAATGAGTTGGAAAGGATATTCAATTGAAAACCAATAAACCATATCAAATCTGTACCAGGTGCATCATGGATACAACGGACCCCGATGTTAGCTTTGATTCTAACGGTGAGTGCTGTTATTGCAAAATCCATGATTACCGTGTTAAAAACGAATTGTTTCAAGGTGTTGACGGCGAGAGGCGGCTGGTACAAATCGTTGAAAAGATCAAGAAGGAAGGTGCAGGGAAGGCATATGATTGTTTGATCGGAATTAGCGGTGGCGTGGACAGCACTTTTGTTGTCTGGCATCTTAAAGAGTTGGGGTTACGTCCCTTGGCACTCCATATAGATAATGGATGGAACTCTGAACTGGCAGTGGATAATATAAAGAACACCCTGACGAAACTGGACATAGACCTGTACACGTATGTTCTCGACTGGGATGAATTTCGGGACCTACAACTTGCTTTTTTAAAGGCATCAGTACCCAATGCTGAAATACCGACAGACCACGCGATTGTGGCTATAAACTTCAAGGTGGCCATGAAACATGGGATTAAGTACATTGTCAATGGTGGCAATATTTCCACAGAATCGTTTGTGCCTGTTGCCTGGGCATACGATGCACGGGATCAGCTCCACTTGAAAGCTATTCACGAGAAGTTTGGAACAGTGCCATTGCGTACCTTTCCGACAATGGGGATTCCTGGTTATCTTTACGCTGTGCTGATAAGAAATATTCGTTGGTTTACCTTGCTAAATTATGTTAAGTACCAAAAATCACAAGCCATGAAAGTTCTGGAAGCGGAACTGGGCTGGCGCCCATACGGCGGCAAGCACTATGAATCGGTTTACACGCGTTTTTACCAGGGATACATCTTGAAGCACAAATTTGGATTTGATAAAAAACGGGCGCATTTGGCGAACTTGGTCTTATCCGGGGACATGTCGCGTGAACAAGCCCTAACAGTGGTTCAATCTGAGGACTACGTCGGAACGGATATCTATTTTGAAGACAGAGAGTTTACTTTGAAAAAATTCGGATTGTCAGAAACACAATTTGAAGAGATCATGGCACTCCCAGTGAAGACCCATTATAATTACCCAAACAACAGCTGGGTGTTGGAGAGAATGCCAAAAGTCTTTGCGCTCTTCAAACGATTTGTAACGCGGGTATGATCCATTAGAATTTTGCAACGACGGAGAGGGCTATTCGATTTGGTGCTATTGGATGAATGAAGGATAATCAAATGTAAAAGGTGACATCCTTCCGATGGCCAAGCTCGCTAAATATTATGGCCAATGTAGCCAAGGTAATTGTAACCAGTAAAAAGTTGAACCTTTCGACAAAGCAGAACTATCGTAACAACCTGCAAAATAGAATATTTTTATGATTAAATTCGCTGAAAAAATATTAGTACTTGCTCCGCATACCGATGATGGAGAATTTGGATGTGGCGGCAGTGTAGCCCGATTTATTGATGAGGGCAAAGAAGTCTATTATGTTGCATTTTCAACGGCGGAGGAGTCCGTGCCTGCACCCTGGCCAAAGGATATTTTAAAGACTGAAGTGAAAGAAGCGGCAAAGCGTCTGAGTATTCCCCGAGACAACTTAATCGTCTTTAATTTCAAGGTCAGACAACTTAGCTATCATCGTCAGAAGGTTTTGGAAGAATTGGTGAAGATCAAGAACGATGTTTGTCCGGATCTTGTTTTTCTACCGTCTTCAAATGATTTGCATCAGGATCATTCAACGGTTTCCATCGAAGGAATAAGAGCTTTTAAAAACACGACCATTCTTGGTTACGAAATTCCATGGAATAATATAGAGTTTCAGACAGAGGCGTTTATAATTTTATCGGAAAGGAATGTCAATCAAAAAATTCATGCTCTGGACGCCTATAACTCCCAGAAAGGCAGAAGCTATGCCAACGAGGAATTCATAAGAAGCCTTGCCAGAACCCGGGGAGTTCAAATTGGCAGCAGATATGCGGAGGCTTTTGAGGTAATACGATGGGTGATGAGATAGGAAACATTCCTATCGTAAGGAGACGTTTAGCATGAGAAAAACACTTAAAATACTTGTAACGGGCTGTGGGGCGCCTGGTACAAGAGGGACACTGTATTCATTAAGAAACAATCCAGACGGTGTAGAAGTCCAGCTTATCGGTTCGGACATGAATGACACCGCTGTAGGCCGTTACTGGGTTGACAGGTTTTATACTCTTCCAAGTCCGGAAAGCGATTGTTATATTGATGCGATAAGCGATATTGGCCAGAAAGAAAACGTTGACATAGTAATCCCGCAAACCACCCGGGAGATTGAAGTGCTCAGTCGCCACAGAGATTACTTTTCTCAAAAAATGCGCGTCATGGTTTCTAGCGGTACGGCAATACAGAATGCCAACAACAAGTGGAGATTGTTAGATGCTTTTAAACTGCTCAAACTTCCTTATCCTTCATATTTCATGACTAACACAGAAGATGCGTTTGTCGAAGCTGTATCTTCTTTGGGTTATCCACGGAAGCCAGTCGTAATAAAACCTCCTGTCTCAAATGGGATGCGCGGTTTTCGTATTCTTAAAGACAATGCTTGGAATCTCGAGAGGTTCTTGTCGGAAAAGCCTAATGGCGAAGAAATATCCCTGAACGAGTTGCTCAGCATCTTGAAAAGAGGTCACATTTGGCCTGAACTATTAGTGACCGAATACCTGCCGGGTCCGGAGTATTCTGTTGATGCCTTTATTGGATCACACGCCAGGATTGCTGTCCCTCGTTTAAGGAGAGCCATTAGAAGTGGTATCAGTTTTGACAATTTGATTGAGTTTCGTGATGATATGATAGATATCACCCTTCGGGCAGGAGAATACTTGGACCTCGAATATGCGTTTGGTTTCCAATATAAATTGGATATCGAAGGTGCGCCAAAAGTTCTGGAGAGTAATCCCCGTGTACAGGGCACAATGGTTGCAAGTCTTTTTTGCGGCGTTAACGTCATATGGTTATCAGTACGAGAAATTATGGGTGAGCCCTGTTGTGTGATAGAGCCGCAAAATACTAATGACATATCATTCAAACGCTTCTGGGGGGGGATCGGCATAACGCAAAATGGCATACATGAAATCTAATATTTTCACAGGCACATATCTATTCCATTTACATACTATCTTTACAGATGGGAACATGACAATCCCAGAATATTTTAAGTTTGCTGTCGAATCTGGCGTCACCAGATTAATATTCCTTGAACATATACGGAGAACTCCTTCGTATATTGTTAACGAGTTTGTAAACCAGATTGTTCTGGCTTCCAAAGAATATAATCTGCCGCACAGCATTGGATTTGAAGCAAAAATATTGCCTAATGGCAGTCTTGACATATCAGATGATGATATAGATATTGCCGATGTTATCGGCATAGCCGAACATGGATCATTTAAGGACATGTGCCGACTGAGAGATTTATTATATCAGGTAATTGATAAATATAATTTCCTAACAAACGGCAAAGATGTGGTGTGGGTTCATCCAGGCCTTTTTTTTAAGAAGCATCCATCACTGTTAAAAGATGATTGGTATTATACCTTACTCCAATACGCAGTTTCAAAAGGAATTAAAATAGAAAGAAATTTGAAACATCAGCTTGTAAGTTCATGCATCAGCACGAAGATAGGTTCAGGTAACATTGTGATTGGCGCTGATGCACACTCTATTGCTGACCTTGATGTATGGTATAGCAAGTCAGTAGGAGAATCTTGGATAAATCAGAAACCGGAATATGGCACAACAACAGTTGGCCAATAAAGAAATATTGTTGTGAAAAACATTTGGATCATTAATCATTATGCGGGTTCCATTTCTCATGGGATGGAATATCGGCCTTACTACTTTGCCAAAGAATGGGTGAAGGCGGGGCACCATGTTACGATAGTCGGATCAAGTTTTTCTCATGTGCGTTCGTTACAACCAATTTGTAATAGTGCCGTTTCGTTTGAGGAAATTGACGGTATTCATTACGTTTGGTATCGGGCTCCACGCTATTCGGGTAACAGCTTCAAGCGTATCGTGAACATGCTTTTATTTTCTTTTCAACTGCTTACCAGAAATATACTTGCCACGAAGCCAGACATAGTAATTGATTCCTCTACTTATCCGCTGACAATATGGGGGTCACACAAGATCGCAAAGCGGTTCAATGCAAAGTTGATTTTCGAAGTTCACGACTTGTGGCCGCTGACGCCCATGGAACTGGGCGGTTACTCTCCTTGGCATCCTTTTATATTATTGCTTCAACAGGCTGAAAATTATGCATATAAGAATGCAGATAAAGTTGTTTCTCTTTTGCCGTGCGCAAAAGAGCACATGGTATCGCATGGAATGCCTCCGGAAAAGTTTGTATATATTCCCAATGGGATTGACCTTGTCGAATGGCAGATTGCGGAATCATTACCCGAGGAGCATGATGTCTGCATTCGAAAATTGAAAGCACAGGACAAATTCATTTTCGGATATACTGGAACATTGGGGATTGCAAATGCAATTAGTTATTTTATTGAGGCAGCGGATTTACTCAAAGATAAACAAAACCTCCAGTTTGTGATTGTCGGTCATGGAATCTTGGAAAAAGAACTCAAGTCCATCGCCAGAAGAAAATCGTTGAATAACGTTACCTTTCTACCTTCAGTTCAGAAAAAATATATCCCCATGCTTCTCTCTCAGATGGATACCCTTCATATTGCAGCTCCACGTAGTTCGCTATATCGTTTCGGTATCAGCCCGAACAAACTGATGGAATACATGATGGCTGAGAAGCCGATTATTAATGCAATTGACGCAGGGAATGATCCTGTAGAGGAAACACAATGCGGGATATCGGTTTCGCCTGAAGACCCTGAGGCTGTTGCTCAGGCCGTACTAGAATTGATGGACATGAGTGAAGATCAAAGAAGAGAAATGGGCCTGCGTGGGCGAAGATATGTTATGGAAAATCATGATTATCGGGTGCTGGCGCACCGTTTCTTGGAGAGTATATAAATGATGGAATCTGAAGAAATTCGTCATCGGTTTGCGAAGATACAATACAGCATTGGCGCCGTACCCTATCCCCGCTGATCAGCCGTCTGGTAACGAAATTACGCCATTCGTTGTACACACTGCTTAATTTATTCCCTTTTCTTCGAACGCATATGCTTTGCTGGATGCAAAAATGATAGGCAAGAGGTTAAAAAGAGGGGAGATCGGAGGTCAGAGGTCGGAAGACGGTAAGACTGAGGACGAAAGGCGCGAGGGGAAATGCAGATAAATTCAGCTAAGGATTTGGATGTTTATAAACAGGCATATACGCTGGCTATGGAAATATTCCAACTGAGCAAGCACTGGCCGGCCGAAGAGAAGTACGTCCTTACCGATCAAGTCCGCCGAAGTTCTCGGTCTGTATGTTCAAATCTTCGCGAAGCATGGGCCAAGCGTTGTTATGCGGCCCATTTTATTAGCAAACTGACAGATTGTGATGGTGAGAATAGCGAGACCGATACGTGGCTTGATTTTGCCTGTACCTGCGGCTATCTTTCAGCTGAAGATCACGAACGACTGACTCAAGATTCCAAAAAAACTGGTGGTATGTTAGGTTCAATGCTGAAGAATCCGTCAGCTTTTATAATTAATGCCGACCTCTGATCTCTGTCCTCAGACCTCGTGCGGGGGAGTGAAGTGCGGAAGACGGAAGACGCTAAAACAGTGGAGATGGAAGAGTGAAATATCCGGTTTTATCCAGTAGTTATCCCTGTTCCATAAAAAAATCTTTGTTTTGTTAAATATAACCGAAGGAGATGCTATGGTTAGTTGCAACGTGCCTTTTTATCGCCCGGAGATCTCTGATCTTGAGATACAGGAAGTTGTTTCTACACTCAAGTCAGGATGGTTAACTACAGGTCCTCGGGTTCAGCAGTTAGAGAAAGACTTTGCTAAAATGGTAAGGGCAACTCACACAGTGGCACTCAACTCATGCACGGCTGCTCTCCATTTGGCCGTCGAAGTGCTTGGCCTTAAGAGCGGCCAGGCTGTACTTGTGCCGACAATGACTTTTGCAGCCACGGCGGAAGTCGTTCGATATCAGGATGCCGTTCCGATCCTTGTTGATTGCGACAGCGCGACGCTCAACATAGATCTTGAGGATGCAGAGAGGAAACTATTTGCAAGTTCAAAACGCGTGGACGAAGGATTTACTGAAGGTACGAAAGTGGTGGGAATGATGCCGGTACATGTGGGCGGGTTTATGGCAGACGTACAATTGTCAAAGGCTTTTGCGGCCAGGCATTCTTTGTGGATAGTTGAGGATGCTGCTCATGCGTTCCCCTCGGCCTGGAGGAGAAGCGAGACTGAAGCATGGCAGCGCTGTGGAGAAGGTACCGCAGATGTTTCCTGCTTTTCCTTTTATGCAAACAAAACGATCACCACGGGGGAAGGGGGGATGGCTGTAACAGACGATGAAAAATTGGCTGAGCGGATCAGATTACTCTCGCTGCATGGCCTGTCAAGGGATGCCTGGTCCCGTTATTCGACGGGGGGTTCGTGGGATTATAAAATAACAGCGCCAGGTTACAAATATAACATGACCGACATTGCTGCGGCTATCGGCATACATCAACTTGCACGTGCAGAGGAGATGAGCCGACTCCGCGAGAAGATAGCATATCGATTCCTGGAAGCGTTTGCATATGTGGATGAAATTGAGTTACCCCCCTGTGATGTAAGCAGGATTCACTCGTGGCATCTTTTTCCAATAAAGCTTCATCTCGAAAGACTCAAGATCGATCGAAACACGTTCATTAACTACCTCAACGGTCGGGGTGTCGGCTGTTCCGTTCACTGGAGACCACTACATCTCCATCCATACTATCAGGAAAGTTTCGGCTGGAAGCCTGAAGATTGTCCTGTGGCAACAAAAGTGTGGGAACGCCTCATCAGCCTGCCGATCTTTTCTGCCATGAGGGAAGAAGAAATTGACCATGTAATTTCAGTGGTCAGTGGATTATGCCGGGAACATGCAAAATAAAGAGATTTTTTGCCACAGACAAAGGCGGACAAGGTCAGACAAAAGGATTATGTTTTTTGCCCCGCCGACATTGGCGCGGCAAATACTCTCACGCCCAGGGGCGCAGAGTATCCAACCTCACGGGCGGATATACTTTTACTTCTGCCCGAAGGGCATGGAGTATATCGGGTGTCAGGTCGGCAGCCGATATAATAAAACCGTCTATCTTTTGTCTGCAGTTGTCGAGCGTAGCGGGCGGCAGAAATAATAAAGCTTTTTATTCAGTCACATACACATGCGGGCGAATATGGACATAAACGAGATTACGTATATTATTAATGGTGCAGTGTTTGAGGTAAATAAGGAGCTTGGACATGGCTTTCTTGAAAAGGTATATCAGAATGCGTTACTTATTGAACTGAGGAATCGTGGTCTTACCGCAGAAAGTCAGACACCTATCAAAGTTTTGTATAAAGGTGAAACAATTGGGGATTATATAGCCGATATTTTTGTTGAAGGAAAAGTGATAATTGAGCTTAAAACAGTTGATAAACTTGATAAAATCCATGAAGCTCAACTCATGAATTATCTGAAAGCAACAGGGATGCCGGTAGGTCTGCTTATCAACTTCAAACATCCGAAAGCAGAAATTAAAAGGATAATATTCACTTTGCCCGAAGGGCATGGGGATTCCCTGCCGGCAAGGTCGCCGGCAGGGAAAGCATAAACCGTCCAGCTTTTGTCCGCCCTTGTCGAGCGAAGCGGGCGGCAAAAAAACAGCCAGCGATGCAAATATAGAAAGTTTATGAAAGAAACTCAAAGAGGACTGCCGCGATTCATTGAAGTGCCATGTTCGCTCATTGGCCTTATCGTGCTATCCCCTCTTTTATGTTTTGGCGCTCTCCTGGTTGCCATATCTTCGCCTGGCCCGATCCTCTTTCGACAGGTAAGGATTGGTCTTCACGGCAAAAAGTTCATGCTGTACAAGTTTCGCACTATGAAAGTGGCTGAATCTACATTGCAAATAACGGCGAAGGATGATAACAGGATCACCCCGCTTGGACGATTCCTCAGAAAGACAAAAATTGATGAACTTCCCGGACTGTGGAATATCGTAATGGGTGATATGTCTATAGTCGGGCCGAGGCCGGAAGTAGAAAAGTATGTAGATTTTGATGACCCGATTTGGAAGCAAATCCTTTCTGTTCGCCCTGGAGTCACCTTCCCTATCACGCTTTTTCTGAAAGACGAGGAAGAACTGCTTGCGCAGACAAAAGAAGACAGAGAAGAATTTTACCTGAAAACACTGTTGCCTCTCAAGTTACAATGTTATGCGGAATATATCAGGAGCAGAAACGCATGGGGCGATCTAAAGGTCATTCTACAAACCATTATTGCCGTTATCTTTCCTCATAGATTTTTAGAGTCACTGCAACATGTAAAGTTTGAAGAAAAAAGTTTACTTTTCCGAAAGGACAAAAGCGGGGTTAATATATTTTCCATTCCCTACACACTCAAACGACCTGTTTTTTGGATAACGTTAGGGACCGACACAGCATTGAGTGTTTTGGCATACTATTTTGCTTATCAAATCCGTTTTGACGGGAAAATTCCAGCTTCAGAGCTTCACCTTTTTGTTTCAACTATTGTATGGGTTACTTCGACCAAAATTATTTTTTTGTACTTGTTCAGACTCTATCATGGCTTATCGCGTTACACAAGTGTACATGATCTGCTTAATCTTCTAAAGGCTATGAGTGCCAGTTTCGCTACAAACATACTGATTATTGCATTAGTTCAAAGAAATCTTTCTTTTTCGCGAGCAGTCTATATTATTGATTTTCTTTTAGGCATAGTCTTTCTTGGAGGCTTCAGGCTTGGTATGAGGCTTCTAACCTTACATCTTGCGGAAAAAGAACAGAGAGATGAGCTCAGTATGAAACAGACTTCGAAAAAGAGGATTGCTATTATCGGTGCAGGGAGTGCAGGGGAAAAGCTTCTCAGAGAAATTAAGGAAAACCCGAGATTTAACTACGAAGTAGCGGGATTCGTGGATGATAATTTGTCAAAAATAAGGCAGACAATACACGGAGTTCCGGTACTCGGACCCCTCAAAATGCTCATTTCCATTGCAAGTAATTACCGAATTGATGAGATTATCATTGCCGCACCGTCTGCTTCTGCAAAAGAGATGCGGAAGATAGTAAGTTTTTGTAAAATTACTAATTTGCCTTTTAAAACCATACCGACAATGGGGGATTTTATTGGTAACAAGCCTGCTACAGGCAAAATAAGGGATGTTCAATATGAGGACCTCTTCGGCAATGAATCGGTTGAAATCAACACGAACGAGGTCGGGAATTATTTAACCGGAAAAAATGTTATGGTGACGGGTGCTGCCGGTTCTGTCGGAACTGAACTATGCAGACAGATCATCGTTTTTCAGCCCTCACTTATGGTCCTTGTCGATCTAAATGAGTCAGCCCTTCATGAACTGGAAATAGAACTCAAGGCAAATTCCCCTGCTGTTGAGATATCGGCAGTGCTTACTGCAATACAGAATACACCTGTGATGCAAAAAACATTTGATCAGCATAAAATTCAAGCGGTTTTCCACGCAGCATCTTATAATCAAGTGTCCACAATGGAGAATCATCCCTGGGAAGCCGTCACCAATAACATTCTTGGAACTCAGATGTTATTGGAATTATGTGTTGAGAAAAATATAAAGAGATGCATTGTTTTATCTTCAAACATAGCCGAGAAGCCTGCGAATGTTGTAGGTGAAACAAAGAGAATTGCCGAACTACTTGTACAGGCATATGGAAAGAAAAAGCATAGTCAAGTTATTGCGGTACGGTTTGGTGATTTGATAGGGAGTACGGGAAGCGTTGTTGAGTTATTCAGAAAGCAGATCGCACAGGGAGGTCCAGTTACTGTTACCCATAAGGATGAGGCTCGTTTTTTTATGATGGTCCAAGAAGCATGCAAACTTATTCTTCATGCAGGGGCTGGCGAAGATGGAGGAAATATTTATGTACTCAAAACAGGTACTCATGTTCGGATAGATGATCTTGCCAGAGATATGATTGCACTTTCAGGATTCAAGCCGGATGAGGATATTGTTATCGAATATATCGGGCTCAAGCCGGGCGAAAGACCTTATGAGGAGTTCAGGGAAAGAGATGAATATCTTGTTCCGACACAACACGAGAAAATAATGGCTCTTTCATCAAGGAATAATTTAAGTATTGAAAAATTGAGTGCGGACGTTGATGTACTTGTGCAATTGGCTGCCGGGTATGATGGACCTGCCATTAAGAAAAAGCTGGGCCAAATGATTAAGGAGTATGATCAAGACACATCGAGGGACATGCCGGGCCATGGGACAAAAAAAAGGCCCGATATTCATGCAGCTCAGCCTGATAACAGCCGTGCCCGGATACTCATTGTGGACGAAGATAAAGTTATTGCTGATAAGCTCGCCGCATATCTTAAGGTTTTGGGATACTCAGTATCCACTGTATACAGCTCCGTTGGAGGATTCGATGCGATTGAACGAGAACAGTTTGATATTGTTGTAATCGATCTCATGTTGTCTAATACGAGAGGGACAGAACTCTTAGTAACTATACAAAAGCAATGTAAAAAAACAGGCATAATCGTTATGACGGGACATACAACAATTGAGTCAAACGCTGATGCTATTCAAAGAGGTGTCCAGACTCTGATTTCCAAGCATTTTAACTTTGCCGAACTGGAAAGCATCATCGAAAAAACCCTCAGGGAGGCAAAGGGGGTTGTGTAAACAGTTACGCGATAAAAAAGGGGGGACGGGTAGAGCATTTGAGAAGGGCGGTTTTGAGTGCGTTGGAAAACTTGGAAAAAAAGAATAAAGACAGGTGATAGGCAATGGGCAATGAAAAATAGTTTTATCTCTCGCAGAGCCGCAGAGTTCACCCCGGTGAAATAGCAAATCAAGTTCATTTCACAGGGCAGGCAGAGAAAGATGAGATATGTAGGTGACCAGAATTCAGAGACAGACGAATTCTGTT
>CAYMTB010000050.1:0-17849 GCA_964393225.1 uncultured Syntrophorhabdaceae bacterium | reverse complement strand
GAGAGGGATGGTCCGGCACCCATAGGGTTCCAATTGTAAATCCGGGTTTATCCTCCGCAGCAGCTGCCCGGATTCCCGCAGGAATTGGGCGACCCGCAGCAGCCTGCCGGAGGTCCTGACGTAAAGCTGCTGCCCGAACTTGTCGTGTTATGGGCCGACAACAGTTTTTCAAGATCCTGGCTGTTGCACGACCTGCAGTATACCTCATCGTCTTTGCCGAAAACTATAAATTCGCTTATCCCACCGCAATCTTTGCATCTATATTCATATATGGGCATAATTCCTCCTAATTTATTAAGATCGTTTTTATCTTTTCACTTTTCACTATTCACTATTCACTTTTAGTGACCGCATCCACCCTGATGACCGCCGCACGCGTTTGACATGCTCAATTCCGGGAGCTTGTTTTCTATAAACAAATCGAGATTATCTTTCACTGTCTCTTTTACCGACCCGTAAACCTTGATTCCTGCAGCATTTAGTCCTCTTATGGCACCGGCCCCTATACCGCCGACAACTACCGCTTCTACATCCTGTCCTCCGATCGCCTTAACAGGACTGCATGCCCCGTGTACATGATTCAAGTCCCTGTTGTTAACCGTAACCGCCGTCTGGAGTTCCGTATCAAAAACAATAAATGCCGGTGCAGAACCAAAATGGTTGTACACTATACTCTCAACTCCCTGATCTTCCTGGACTGCAAAACATACCTTCATTGATTAACCTCCGTCTTTTTACTGCAAATTTCAATAACCAGTTTTATAATTTCATATTCAGCTACTGTCTTTTACGTTTTACTATTCACTATTAACTATTCACAGCCTTTATTTGGAGCGCCTTTCCATTAATAATGGCATCAGCAACCTTACGGCGCGCGGCGTCGAGGATCCGGCCGAATGTGGGGCGCGAGATGCCCATCTGTTTTGCTGCATTCTCATGATATAGCCCTTCATAATCTGCAAGCCGTATAGTCTCAAGTTCATCAAGACTCAGCAGTACCTCCTCAAGCTGAATAATGGGTATGCCCTTAGGCTTAAAGCACGACGTATCAGGGGAACTGCCTATGCACCTGTACTTCTTTGGTCTCGACATGTCTATATTATAAACATATGACCATAATAAGTCAAGAAGTTCTAAAATTCAACGAAGTTTCCAAATCCAAATTGACAAGTTTTCTTTTCACTGCTATATATTAATCTATTGAGCCGGTTTCCTCATATATGGCTTTTGGATTTTCATGCCCCGCTTTCAGGGGAAACTTTAATATAGGCAATTAAATCTTTAGGGAGGTGGATGGATGGACGAAGATACCCCTTTACTCGATGAACTGGAAAAGGGACCCTGGCCAAGCTACGTAAAAGAGATCAAGCGCATGGCCAAAAAGAACAAGGCTGCCAAGGATTTGCTCGGCATCCAGGAATTGTCTTACAAAGACAGGGTAACTCACTGGAAGCATGGCGGGATCGTTGGAGTAAAAGGCTATGGGAGCGGCGTGATCGGGAGATACTGCGATGTTCCCGAAAAGTTCCCTGACGCGGCAGCATTCCACACCATGCGTATTAATCATCCTGCCGGATGGTTCTATTCAACAAAAAGTTTGCGTCAATTGTGCGACATCTGGGAGCAATACGGAAGCGGTATGACAAATATGCATGGCTCCACCGGTGACGCTATTCTCCTTGGAACCACTACAGACAATCTGCAGCCGTGTTTTGACAGTTTGACGGAAGCAGGTTTCGACCTTGGCGGCTCAGGCTCTGCGCTGCGGACAATCGCCGGCTGTGTCGGTCAAGCCCGCTGCGAGTGGTCCAATTTTGATACACTTAAGCTTGTCTACGACCTTACCATGGAATTTCAGGATGAGATCCACAGACCCCGCTGGCCTTATAAGTTCAAGATCAAGGCCTCGGGCTGTCCCAACGATTGTGTAGCAGCCATCGCAAGGGCGGACTTCACGATAATCGGGACATGGAGAGATACCCTCCGCATTGATCAAAATGCAGTCAGGAATTACGTAGACAACGGGTTCGACATTAAAAAGCTTGTAGTCGACAGGTGCCCCTCTGAAGCCCTTGAATGGGACGAAAAAAACAGGGAATTAAAACTACAGGCGGACGACTGTGTCAGGTGCATGCACTGCATCAACAAGATGACCAAGGCGATAAGACCTGGTATCGAAGGCGGTGCTACAATTCTCATCGGTGGTAAGGCCCCTATCATCAAAGGCGCATACCTGTCATGGGTTTTAGTACCTTTCATAAAAATCGAACCCCCATATGATGAAATCAAAGACCTGCTCCATAAGATATGGGATTGGTGGGACGAGAACGGCCGCACCAGGGAAAGGCTCGCGGAACTCATTGAAAGGATCGGTCTTAAGAATTTCCTTAAAGAGGTCGGCATACCGCCCGTTCCTCAGATGGTCTATAAACCAAGGGCAAATCCGTATGTGTATTTCTGAGAAGACCGTTCACGGTTCCGGGTACCCGCTTGCGGGTGTCACGGTTCACGGTTTAAACCGGGGACATAGAACGTTGAACATTGAACAGTATTTATCACAAAGGAGGTTAACATGGGTAGAACAGATATAGGACCACCCGATTACCGGGAAATGCTCCCTGATGCAATAAAAATGAATTACGGCAAATGGAAATATCATGAAAAAGTACGTGCAGGCGTTTTAAGGCACGTTTCAGAAACCGGCGACGAAATATATACCGTGAGAGTAGGCTCTCCAAGACTCGTAAGTATCGATTTTATCCGGGATTTATGCGACATTGCGGACAAATATTGTGACGGCCATCTGAGGTTCACAAGCCGTTCCAATGTTGAATTCATCACCGATAACAAATCAAATGTAAACGGGATTATTGAGGAAGCAGCGAAACTCGGTCTTCCTGCCGGCGGTACGGGCAACAGTATATCGAATATCATCCATACCCAGGGGTGGATACACTGCCACAGCGCAGCAACAGACGCTTCAGGACTCGTAAAGGCGATAATGGATGAGATGTACGAATATTTTACTAGCATGAAATTGCCCGCCTTTGTGAGGATCGCTGTAGCCTGCTGCATCAATATGTGCGGCGCTGTGCATTGCTCTGATTTAGCAATTGTTGGTGTCCATAGAAAACCGCCGAAAGTCGATAACGAAAAGGTGCTGGCACAATGCGAGATACCGACAACCATACAGTCATGCCCGACAGGCGCGATAAGAAGGAATCCCGACCCGAACATAAAGAGCGTTGTCGTAAGGGAAGACCTCTGCATGTACTGCGCTAACTGCTTTACTGTATGTCCTGCCATGCCGCTTGCCGATGCCGAGGGTGATGGTGTAGCCATCTATGTGGGCGGGAAGGTTTCCAATGCGAGGAAACCTCCGATGTTTTCGCGTATGGTTGTGCCGTTCCTCCCCAATACCCCGCCGCGCTGGACAGAGGTAGTAGATGTGCTAAAAAATATCGTTGAGATATATGCCGGGAATGCAAAAAAATATGAAAGAATGGGTGAGTGGATAGAAAGGATAGGCTGGGAAAAATTCTTCAGACTGACAGATATACCCTTTACAGACCAGCATATTGACGATTTCACACACGCGGTGGAGACTTACAGGACAACGACCCAGTTTAAGTGGTAGCACTGACCGTGAAAAGTGAAAGGTGAAAGGGAAAAGGCAGGAAAAACAGAAGGTTAGAGGGTTAGCTAAACTTCCAATCATCCAAACATCTAATCATCTTTGAAAGGTGAAATGTATACGTATAAAATTTAAAACTAAACGCTAAACGCTAAGCGCTGATAAAAAGGGGGTACAACATTGGCAGACGAGATCAGCAGTGAACTGAAACAAAAGGTAATCGATTATCTTAAAACGGTAACAAAGGCAAAAAACAAGGAAGTAGCTAATGAACTCGGGATAGACAAACACCTTGTGGACAAGGCAATCTCTGAACTGAGCAAGGAAGGCAAAATAGAATACATATATCTTGGCGCCTCCTTTATAAAGCTGAAAGATATATAATGCATGTTCTAAGTTCAATGTTATAATAAAATATCTTTTTCGTGTGAAGCTCTAACGTTGAACCTTGAACATTGAACAAAACTTTATGGAGATGTTTCATTGAGTAATATTGTACCTCGTTTGATGATTGCAGCCCCCGGCGGACGTTCCGGGAAGACCATCGTGAGCATCGGCCTCTGTGATGCCTTCAGAAGACGGGGTTTTGCCCTGCAGCCTTTTAAAAAAGGGCCTGATTATATCGATGCATCATGGCTTACTGCAGCATCCGGCAGGAACTGCCGTAACCTTGATGCATTTCTCATGGATGAAAAAACACTCATCCGGAGTTTTGAGCAAGCCTCTGATAAAGCTGACCTTGTTCTCATCGAAGGAAACATGGGGTTTTACGATGGGATAGACCCGGACGGCACAGGAAGTTCCGCCCATTTGTCGAGATTGCTCAAGACTCCTGTAATCCTCGTCGTTAATACCTCGAGGATGAGCCGAAGCGCAGCAGCCCTCATAAAAGGTTTTCAGAACTTCGAACCTGAAACGCAGATCGCAGGGGTCATTCTTAACAATGTTTCAGGTGAAAGACACAAATCAAAGATCGTGCACGCAATAGAGCGTTATTGCCATATCCCCGTGCTTGGAGCCATACCAAAAACACAGGGCCTCAGCATTTCGGAACGGCATCTGGGGCTTATACCTTTTAATGAAAGCACATCGGGAGCATCATACATAAATGATATCGGTATATTCGTTGAACGCCACCTTAACCTTGACACAATATTATCGATTGCACAGAATGCACACAATAAAACAATTAAGAATGAAGAATGTACAATGAAGAATTTAACTCTTAATTCCCAAACCGTTCGTATCGGTGTTGTGTTTGATGGAATTTTCAACTTCTATTACCCGGAAAACCTTGAAGCCTTGACGCAGGCAGGGGCTGAGATCGTATATATCGATTCGCTGAAAGACAGGATTCTGCCGGAAATTGATGGCCTTTACATCGGCGGCGGCTTCCCTGAACTTCACCTTGACGAACTGTGCAGCAACAAGTCTCTCATGAATGATATTGCCGTTGCAATCGAAGGCGGCCTCACAGTCTATGCTGAATGTGCAGGGCTTATGTATCTCAGCAGAGGGGTAAGGACAAATGGCAAACTATACAAAATGGCAGGCATGATACCATCCGAAGCAGAGTTGTCCGGGCGGCCGTTCGGACACGGATATGTAGAGGCCGAGGTCATTCACGAGAATCCTTTCTTTCCTGTAGGTACCGTATTGCGCGGTCATGAGTTTCACCATTCAAAACTTTCAGGTGCCGATAACCTTCAATGCGCCATGAGGATTAAAAGAGGTTACGGAATCAACGGCACAATTGATGGTATTGTTTACAAGAATATGTTTGCCGCATATACACATCTCCATGCCCTCGGTACGCCGGAATGGGCTGACGCTTTTGTATCGAGCGCACGTGGATGCAAAAGCAATGAAGAATTTGACGAAGAACCTGAAAAATACACAAAAAAGAGTAAATAGCCCGCAAAGCAGGCTGGGTACCCGCTTGCGGGTGGTCCCATAAATTGAAACAGGAGGTAACACATGGCAAAGACAACGCTTGGCGGAATTGAAATGGAGATTGATGAGGACGGTTTTATACAGGAACCGGACAAATGGAATAAGGAGATTGCAGAAGACATCGCGAAACTGGAAAGCGCTTACCCTATGACTGAAGAGCACTGGAAACTTGTTAATTACCTGAGGGATTATTTCTTGAAGTATGAGATTGCCCCGCCGGTCCGGATGCTCGTCAAACAGACGGGGATTGACCTGAAAACAATCTACCAGTTGTTCCCTGGTGGCCCGGCAAAAGGCGCATGCAAGATAGCCGGGCTACCCAAGCCGACAGGATGCGTGTAAAATCAGCATTGAGCATAGAGCGTTTAGCGTAGAGGGTTGTCGTTGAGAGCAAAACGCGGCAATCTCGCCTTTTCTGAACGCTGTACGCTATCCGCTGAACGCTAAGATATGAACATCTTTCTGGCCATATTCACTTATTTCTCATACATCTTCATCATCGCCATGTACACTATTAAGGCGGCTAAATACCTGAGGCTGCCTACACATCTCAGGTGGGAACTCTATCCTGTTATGCACGAAAAAAACTACCAATACGGTGGCTCATATTTCGAGCAGATAAACTGGTGGGCAACATTACGTCAAAAACACTATATACGGAGCTTCCTATTCCTGCTTAAGGAATATTTTACCCTCGGAGAATATTTTAAACGGAACAGAAGTTACTGGTACTCGTTATATCCCTGGCACGTTGGTTTCATATTAATAATTACCTTTCATATACTCTGCTTTTTCAGTGCTGTCATTATGACCGCCGGGATTATTGTTTCGCCTTCCTCTCAGAATATAACAGGTCTTTTGTTCTATTATCTGGTTCTTCTTACAGGAGTTGTCAGCTTTATCGCTGGCTCCCTTGGAAGTTTAGGTGTTTTTCTTAAAAGGCTAAGCGATGAAAACCTCAAGGCCTACGCAGCACCCATTAACTATTTTACATATATTTTTACCCTTGTGGTTTTTCTAAGCGGACTCTATAGCTGGTATTTTATTGACCCCACATTCTCCGAATACAGGGAGTTCTGGAAAGGTCTCATTACATTTAAATTCATTGATGTAGAATTCGGCGCAGCAGCACATATCATGCTCTTCAACCTTTTCCTCCTCTATCTCCCTTATACACGGTCTATGCATTATATCACACGTTTTTTCGGATTTTATTTGATCAGATGGGATGATGAACCAAATATAAGAGGCGGCAAACTTGAACTTAAATTACAGGCACTTTTGAATCAAAAGGTTTCATGGGCAGCACCGCATATCAAACCGGGAAAAACATGGGGAGAACAGACTGAAAAGCCATAGATGATAGCGTATAGCGTAGAGCGGATAGCGGATAGGAAAGAGCTGAATTTACGAGGCTATGAGTACGTAACCTCCCAACTTCTCAACTTCATAAATTTTGATCTACTCTGTGAACCGTGAACTGTGAACCGTGAACAATCTTTACGAGATACGATACAGGTAAAGTTATGAAAATAGATGCCATCAGTAAAAAAAGCGAACAACTGGTCACGATAAAGGCTGAAGACCTCATGCCCCTCCCCTACCCTTACGATACACCCGGTGCAGACCCGGCCATGAGAGAACTGACTCAGGATCAAAAGAATCGGTATGAAGCTTCTCTCGACGGCATCCTCGCCATAGGCATACCCAAACCGTCAAGCAAAGCGGAAGAAGAAGATCTTGTAAGAAAATTTCTTTCAGGTCTTGCCAAACTCCTCACAAAAGAAAACAACTGGACCTTTCTCCAACCCCTCTTACATTCCCTCGAATATTGTGTCAAATGTCAGATTTGTAATGATTCATGTCCTGCCTATGTGGCAAGCGGAAGGCAGGAAATTTACCGTCCTACATACCGTCCGGAGATATTGCGCCGCATTATCAATAAATACCTTAAAAAACAAAGCGCACTGTCTTTAAAACTGACAGGAAGTGATATTGAACTTAACTGGACGCTCATTGCAAGGCTCGCCGAACTTGCCTACCGGTGCACACTTTGCAGAAGGTGTGCCCAGGTTTGTCCTCTGGGGGTGGATAACGGCCTTATAAATCACGAGATAAGGAAAATATTCAGCCAGGAGATGGGCATAGCCCCGAAAGAATTACATGAATCCGGAACTATTCAGCAGCTGAAAGTCGGCTCTTCAACCGGTATTGCACCAAAGGCGCTGGTCAACATTGTAAGTTTTATGGAAGACGAAATAGAGGAAAAAACGGGCAGGAGAATCAAAATCCCCGTTGATAAAGAAGGGGCAGATATCCTCCTTCTCCATAACGCAGGGGAATTCATTGCATGGCCTGAAAACACAGAGGCCTTTGCTATTATCTTTGAAGCTGCCGGATTAAACTGGACGCTCTCGAGTGAGCTTGTCGGGTATGATGCGGTGAACTATGGTGTCTGGTATGATGACTTCCAGTTTGCAAAGATCGCACTGAGACATGCCGAGATTGCAAAGGAATTAAAGGTAAAGAAAATTTCTGTGGGTGAATGCGGCCATGCCCATAAGGCAATGATGGTCATTGCTGACAGGGTATTGACGGGAGATCTGAATATACCGAGAGAAAGCGCTATTCCCTTACTGGCAGACCTCGTCATGAATAATAAGATTAAACTTGATCCGGGCAGAAACAACTTCCCCGTCACACTCCATGATCCATGTAATATGGTAAGGCTTATGGGCATAGTAGAGCCGCAGAGGCAGATTTTACGGAAAATCTGTCCGCAGTTCCGTGAAATGGAACCTCATGGAGTGGATAATTACTGCTGCGGAGGCGGAAGCGGCTTCGCAATTATGCAGTCGATGAATTTTCCTGACTGGAGAAGCGCAATATCGGGGCGTGTAAAACTGAAACAGGTCCTCGAAACCTTCCAGGATGTCATTTCGCCTGATATCCCGAAGTATGTATGTGCCCCCTGCTCAAACTGTAAAGGACAGATAAGGGATCTTTTCAATTATTATTCTGTTTTTGAAAAGTGTAACATCTTTTACGGCGGGCTCGTAGAGTTGATAGCCAATGCCATGGTGGATATTGAAAAACCCTTTATTGAGTGGGAATGGCATTAAAGGCAGTTTTGAGTTTTGAGTGTTGAGTTTTGAGTTGAAAAACGGAAAGGAAAGTATGCATAAAGCAAAGGGCAAAGCAATTGTGTTAAGTTCTGAATATGTGGGTCGGGGAGATGATATCCTTGGATTTGAAATCCTCGACCTAATCCTGAATAATGAGGTGGTAAACCTATAATGCATGCCATTAAAACACGCCTGAAAATATTACTCATTGTATTCATTTCTCTCATTATCGCCGGCACCATCGGTTTTATGGCAATTGAAGGCAGAACTTTCATTGATGCGGCTTATTTTGTAATTGTGACTGTTGCTACCGTCGGCTATGGCGACATCCACCCGATTACACCGGCAGGCAAATTATTCACCATGGTCCTGATTATAACCGGTGTGGGCATCTTTCTGGGAGTTATCGCAAATGTCACGGAAATCATGCTGGCACGGCGAGAAATTGAAAACAGAATGGAAAAACTAAATATGGTCATTGGTGCTTTTTTCAGCGAAGTAGGCATGAAACTCCTTTGCAGCTTTACCGGCTACGACCCCAATTTTGAGAAAATACGGGAAGAACTGGTTGTGAAAGCAACATGGACTGATGAGAATTTTTTGGTTGTCAGCAAGGACCTCAAAGACTATGACTATAGTGTTGATATCAATAAGGTAGACCTTGGAGGTATGAAAATATTTCTCCTTGATAAAAGGGGATTTTTATTGGGCTTACTGGAGAATCCTGCATTGTTGGAACACCAGTCTTTTACGGAATTGCTCAGGGCTGTATTCCATGTTCTTGAAGAACTTTCTTTCAGAGAAAATTTGACGGATCTCCCGGAAAATGACAAGGCACATCTGGAAGGTGACATCAAAAGAGCTTATAATTTTCTCATTAACGAATGGCTCGATTACATGAAGTATCTGAAAAACAATTACCCCTACCTCTTTTCCCTCGCCATGCGGACCAACCCCTTTGACCGCAGCGCATCCGTTATTGTTAAATAACGAGAATTCCTCCGCACAGGCGAGCAGTGTTGCAATAAAATAAGGTTCATCCGATTCTTGCGTACTTTCTATACCGACAGAATCACCCCCTGCGCTCTATTGTTTGCATATGCGTACTAACAGAGTATAAAAAATGTATGATTGCAAGGCCTGATCCCCATGGCTATAAGCGTTATCCTCATCAATCAACCCAGTGAAGTACATTCCGGATAACAGACCAACGAGGTATTTTTCGCTGCGGGGTTTTACCCAGTATCCAGTAGTCGAATTGCTGGTCCGCCACCCCGCTGGTCTTCTGTAAGGTGAGCCATTTATTCAGGTATTCAAGAAAGACGTAATCTCCTTTGGGAATGGGATATGCAACATCATAAACAAATAAATTGGGTTTAGGTACAGCTACCCCGAATTCCGGATAGAGCAGCGCCCAGGCTTTGCCGATCTTGTCTGAAGTCAACAGGGCATCGGCAACGTCAGTCTTCAGAAAAAAATCCCTGATGGAGTCAAGCTCCACAATCCTTGCGTTCGGGAGGTAGTTGTGAAGGAGGAAGCGGTCTTCGGGGCTGTTTGCCTGAGTTACTGCGACACGCAAATCTTTGACAGCGGCGATGTCCGCCCTGGTCTGGAATTCCTTCTTTCGGTAGTCCTTGACAATGAAAGCGGCCTTCATCTCCATATAGGGTTGGGTAAAATTCATTTTGTCCAGCTCCTTAACCTTTATTGGCGCCGCTGACATGATTATGTCACAGATATCTGAATCGAAATATTCAAGCATCTTTCCTCTGCGAACGGGAATAAACTCCAGCGAAACGCCCAGGTCTCTGGCCAAACGGTGGGCAAAATAGATGTCATAGCCCCCAGCTGACTCTTTGAATTGAAAAATGCAAAAGGTAAAACCTCGGCATCGTATCCCACACGCAGAGCCCCGCGGTTCTTGATCTGTTTGAGAAAATCCCCTTGTTTCTCTGTCGGTGCGGAACGGGCACCTGTGAGTTCCGGAGGCCTGAGCAGAACCTTTGACGGGGAGAGTTCTGAAATCTCCATACCCATGAGAATTTTGTCTTCCTGGTAGGCATCTCGCACGAGAAAACCGAGACCTATCCGCGCTCCCAGGATAAGCAGTATCATCAGGATAATTGTACCGGCAAGCACTGTTATGGTTTTCCTGCCGCTTAATGTAGACTTGCGGATGAGAAGGTACGAGACTATGAGGGTAAAGGTCTGCATACTCATTGTCTCCAGTAGCATCTTGAATCTGCGGGTAACAACATCGGACATGATATACAGATCAAAATAAACGCTGGGCAATTCCATGTAGCTCAAGAGAAAGGGAACCCCCACCTTCGGGGAACCGAACAGACTCATCACGCCTGCCAGCGCTAATTCAAGATGCTTTACGATCCCCAGGGCATGATTGACATACCAGGCCGCAAACAGTATGAACATGATTTCAAGGAGTTTGCCGACGTTGGGGAAGCTGTACGCAAGAGGGAGAACGCTATCTATTATGTTTCCTGTCCTCTCTTCCTGCGGTATCACCTTATTAAACAGTTCCTTTGATTTATCGGCAATGACCGCCAGAATAACGAAGTTGTTTCCCGTGGTAAACCCCAGAACCAATGCTTCTTTAGAAAAATTGAGAACCTCTCTGAATGTAAACGTGGTAAAGCACGTGACAACCATAGGCAGTAGCCAGAACGTCAGGACAAGGGCGGCGAGGATGTAGCAGACAAAGTAGATCTCTAAACGCTGGAGTTGCTCAAAGGAGATCGTGCCCACTGCCGTTGCGGTGAGCGCAAAAACACCAATCGGTGCAGTTTTGATCACCATCTTGGTTATCTGAGAGAGAGCCCGTGCCAGCACGGACAATACATTCATGAAAGGTTCTTTGTCTTTAATTTTAAGCAGCGTTATGCCAAGGAGTACGCTGAAGACCACAATGGCAGGAATCAAGGAGTCAGACAGGGCATCAAAGATATTGGCGGGGATGTAGTATTCCAGCAGATCAACGGCCTCGACCGTCCGGGGTTCGGATACACTGAAAAAAGACGAACTCGGCGATACAGGAAAGGCAAAGCTGAAAGAAAAGATGATGGACAATCCAACAGCCCAGAATAACACCAATACAAGGGAACCCTTGCCGGCCATCAACCTGGCATCGCCAGGAGGAAGGGAACCGATACCTTGAATCAGTGTTACCACCATATAGGGGAGCACCCCCATCTGCAGCAGCTTGATGAAGGCTTTGCCGACGAAGTTCAGCGGGCGGCACAGTTCCCCGAAAAAAAGACCGACGAGCACGCCCAACCCAAGCCCGATAAAGATCCATGTAGACAAACCGAGCTTAGAGAGCCCTCGGATCATATTACAACTCAGGGAGGTACAGTTTTTTGATGATGAAGCCGTTATTATCTTTCAGATCAACCTGGTACGTTTCACTATTTGATTTGTCCCTGGACTTGGTTGCTATCCCACGGTACGACAGTCCGGCCGGAGCGTAAAAACGCTTGTTCCCGAATCCCAGGTAAGAGTCGATAGAGCCGTTTATCACGCCCTCGGCCTGCTCGAGACGGCATTCCACGGGCATGTTCAGATCGGGTGTGATTCGGCTCTCGTCGACATCGGCCTGAAATTCGGCCCTCAAGCGGTTTTTGCCCCAGGCAAACCTCACCGATGCATAGGTCTTTTCGACACCGTCCACAGTAGTCTTGTAGTTATATAGCATCGAACCGGACCCTGCAGCAGCGTCGGTCCGGACCTCGGCATTCTTGTTTTTCCGTAACTTGCCCAGAGTGGTCGCGTAGTAACCAAAGGTGAAGCCACCGAGGCGCAGCACTGGAATGGTATCATCATCAAACTGTGAAAAATCTCCCTGAACTTCCGCGATAATACAGCTTTTCCATATTATTGCCGGAATATTTTTTGTGGCAGCCATCCGTAAAGTTTCACGATAGGTTTGCGAGAAGCTGAAAGTGCCCGGCTGTCCGGAGCTCACATCGGTCTGAAACGAGTCACCGAACAGCAGTCGCTGAGGAATGTCTCGAAAGGAGGTAACCTTTTTGTCCGTCTGAGAAAAGTTTATGATCCATACACGGTCATATGTTTCATGGGGCCACACGGGTTGCCCGACCTGTGACACCCCAAGGGCTTTGACAAAAGGCACAATGTCCAGGTGGGCCATGCAGACCAGAACGGATCTGGAGTCCCATTCCCGGCTGGCTCGCAACCACTCAGCCATCTCCATAATCTCACCTTTGCCAAAGCGGTCGATCACTTTTTGCCCCAGAGCCTGTGCCAGCGGTTCAACCGTTTCTATGCAACGCACCGCTTTTCTCTCCTTTGTGGCACGCTGGGCAATAATAGCAGCCACCACGCCGTACTGCATCACCCTCGGATCTGTCTGGAAAAACTGGGCCAGCGCCTTGGCTCTGGTGTATCCCTGGGTATTGAGGTGGATTTTTTCGCGGTCTTCAAATTTTTCCGCATGACGGATAATCATAACTTGGGCCGGCATGGCATGAACGATAATGGCCAACCCGAAGAGCCACCCCATGCACATGATAATAACTGATAGGAATTTACCTTTCAGCATACGATATGAATAGCAGGAGAAAATTTAATTGTCAATGCGATAGTTCCTGATTCCATTGCTTAAAATCCGAGACTAACGAGTGTGTTAAAGGTTAACAGTCAGTCAATTGGTTGTTGATACATTGGTAGACGACAGTCCCAAGGGGTAGGTTACCGTGAAGGTCGTCCCCTCCTTCTCCGAGGAGGTGAAGGCGATACTGCCCTGGAGGTATTTTTCCGTCAGGTATTTCATACTGTAGGTGCCCAGGCCGCGGCCAACCCCCTTGGTGGAGAAAGACCGGTTGAAGATTTGGAGGCGGATGTTCTCCGGCATGTAGGTCGGATTGCTAACCTGGAAGTGGATGGATCCGTCGGCGACAAAACAGCCGATGATTACTGTCTCGCCCGGGATGGAGCCCTCGATGGCGTTCTTGACCATATTCCCCACGACCCTGCTGAGCAAGGTCTCATCGCTTAGAAAACTTGTTGCCTGGGCAGTCTCGTCTATTTGTAATCGGCGATTGTTCAGCATGTCGGGCCGGTTGTAGGCGTCATAAATCCCTTTGATGAATGCCAGGGAATCGAGTTCCTTTCTTGTCACAACCAGTTCATTATGCTCTGCTGCCAAAAGTTGGCGGTGGGTGTTGATTTCGTCGATAATCCGGCCTGCCAGTAAGGCGATACGCTGCACGAAATTCTTCCCCATCTCCTCATCCACGTCCCCGCCGACGATAATTTCAGAAAACCCCTGCAGGGCGCTGGCCGTATTCATGATATCGTGCAGGAAGATACGCTCCATGAAATGCCTTTGCTTTTCATCGGCGATATTTAAGGCGATGAAGCAGGTGAACTGCTCGCCGTGGTGAACGAAGGGATTTGCCCACACCCGCAGATCGAGGGCACTTTCTGCCCCGTTTCCCCCGACCAGGATCCGGCATTCCTCAACGGCGTATTCACCAGACTGGCTCTTCAAAATGGCGTTCGCCGCCCCGCAGTAACGACAGAACTTTGTGGTTCCACATTTCCCATCGCTTTCGCTGGCGTGCTTACAGTTGATTGCCTCGCCCGTTCGCTGTCCCAAGACCGCAAGCGGATTGTCCACCCGCATCATATCCAGCAATGTCTTATTGGCAAAGACGATCTGCCGGTTCTGATCGAGGATGACGACAATATTGGGCGAGAAGTCGATGATGGTTTTGAAAAAGATTTCACTGTTGAACAAGGCGGCGTCTTGGGCGATCTTTTCCGACGGGCTCCGCTTAGCCGGGGCAAAATCGGTGGGAAGGGACTCTGTCGTCATAGTTCAATCCTTACTTCTGTCTGACTAATTAAAAAATCCAGTATAATAACCTTATCATGATCGCCAAAAAACAACATTATTTATTTCTGAAACATGCATAGCTAATTGAATAACTCTTAATGTTTTTTCCTCTTCTCCTCATACATCAGTGTATCTGCCTGAGTCATAAGTTCATCAAGGGTTAAGGGAGTTTCAGGGTCATAGTGCGCTATACCTATGCTTAAAGAGAGTTGATAGCTTCTTCCTTCAGGTCTGTTGTAATTATCAAGGATATTGCGCAGACGTTTTATGAGGACTTCTCTGGTTTCGTCGGTGGTATCTATTGCAAGGATTGCAAACTCATCCCCTCCCATACGGCCTATGATATCTGATTCCCTGAATACCTCTTTGAGGATGGTAGCAATGTCGATGAGCGCCTTATCGCCTTCATGATGACCCAATGTATCATTAATCTGCTTCATCTTGTCCAGGTCAGCAAAGAAGAGGAGCATGTCCTTCTTTGTCCTCTCCGCTACCTTCATCTGCTGCTGAGAGAGAGTGAAAAAACCACGTCTATTGTATAGACCCGTAAGCTCATCTGTAAGGGACATGGTCTGGAGCTTCTCTTCCATTCCCTTGCGTTCGGTGATATCTCTGAGGTATGCAAGCGAAACTGTTTTTCCATGATAGGTAATTTTTGCTGCAGAAACTTCGATAAAGAGATTGGCTCCATCTTTTTTAATCCCCTTGAATTCATATCTTGAAGAAACCGACTCTCCTCTTTGCCTTTTCCGGTTATACTCCATAACCATTTCATGGTCATCAGGGTGAACTATCACAAATGGGGACTTTCCTATAATATCCTCCGGTTTTTCATAGCCGAAGATGTCCAGAAATTTCTGGTTCACATATATATGCTGGTCTCCCTCAACAAGAGCCACCCCATCATTTGAGTATTCTATTGCCATTCTGTAGCGTTCTTCCGATTCCTGGATAAGCAGTTCGGCCCGTTTGCGATCAGTTATATCAAGTATAACTCCCACAAGACCGTTTACGTTTCCGTCTTCATCGGTAAAGGTTGCCTTATTGAAAACTACATCGCGTAAAGCCTCATCTGCATATTTTATTTGCGTTTCATAAACCTGGACGCCGGGGTGGTCAAACAGTTCCTGATCTGTCTTTTTATAAACATCAGCCAATTCCTTCGGGGAAAGATCGTAAACGGTTTTCCCTAATATTTCCTCCTTGAGTATACCCATATAGGCTGCAAAGGCATCGTTGCATCCCGTATATTCACCTTTAATGTTCTTATAAAAGATAGGATTAGGGATTGTATCGATTAATGTTTCGAGAAATAAAAAGTGTTTTCGCAGGGCATTTTCCGTATTTATAAGGGCAGTGATGTCAATGGAAAAACAAATGACACCCGCAATTTTACCCTTTTCATCCCAATAGGGTATCTTGTCGGTCTTAACCCAGGCTACCCCGTTAGGTGTTGCCATGGATTCTATTATGTCTCTTTTTGGAACTCCCGCTGCTATAACCTCACTGTCATCCTTCCAGTACTTATCTGCCAGGTCTGGAAAAAGCTCAAAGCAGCTCTTTCCTTCCATCTGTTCTACTGTCATGCCTGAAGCTTGGGCTAATGCCCGGTTTACCCGGATAAACCTGTTTTCGGTGTCTTTGAAGAAGATCATTGCAGGAACGGCATCGAAGATAACCTGTTGCTCTTCCTTCTGTTGTCTTAATAGCTCTTCCGCACGTTTCCGCTCGGTAATGTCCTGTTTATTCCGTGCCGATAAAAAAGTGACGACTCCTGCAACAATGATGAATATAAATACCCTTACCAGGGCCTGCATGATAATACTGCTTTGCGATGTAAAGACGAGAATCAACAGCAGATAGAGCACCGCAAGGCAGACAGAGTATATAAACCCCCTCATCGTATAATACATGCAGCTCAGAATAATAGGGACATAGAAAAGATTCTGAAACACAATAAACAACCCGGAGAAAAGACAATAGAGGCTGATAAGGATCGTTGCAATTGTTGTGGCAGCAATGAGTGTAATTTGAAAACGGTTTATCCGGAGATTGTTTTGCAATTCATGCTTCGTTGACTCCAAACCCATAGATTTATTATTCCCTATTCCAATTTTATTTGCAAGCTAAGTATGCGTGAAAATTATCTAATACTAGCAGAAACAAAGTAAATTATGATTCAGTTATTTCTAATTTAAACCCCTTCTCCCTGAACAATCTCAGGCACGCCTCCACCACATTTTCATCATACAGGATGCCTTTGTTCTTCTCTATCTCCTCAAGGGCAACGCCTATCCCTAAGCCGGGTCTGTATGGACGGTGGGAAGCGATAGCTTCCACCACATCGGCAACAGAGATAATCCTTGCTTCGAGAAGTATCTGTTCGCCTTTTAATCCCTTCGGATAGCCCGAACCGTTTAATCTTTCATGATGCTGGAGGACTATCTCAGCTATGGGGTATGGTAACTCCACATCCTTAAGTATGTCATATCCTGTTTGGGAATGAACCTTGATAAGGCTGAATTCCGTATCTGAAAGTTTGCCCGGTTTGCTTAATATCTCTGCGGGTACTGATATCTTGCCTATATCATGGATGATGCCTGCCATGCGTATAATATCAACTGCATCGCTTGAGAGTCCTATCTCCTGTGCAATGGTACGGGCAAGATTTGATACCTTTCTCTGGTGACCTGCTGTATAGGGATCTCGTGTCTCAACAGTTAAAGACATTGCCTGGATAGTACCTGCTAAAGATTTTCTCAGCTTTTCCATGGTTTGCTTGAGGTCTTCTTCGGCTTGTTTTCGGGAGGTTATATCTTCGTCAATACCTTCATAATAGAGAATATTTTTGCCAGCATCACGGACAGTTCGCATATTTATAGAAACCCATATTTTACTTCTGTCTTTCTTGTAAAACTGTGTTTCGAATCTTCTTATTATATCTTCTTTTTCGAGCAACCGCTTAATACATTCACGGTCTTCAGAATTCACATAAAGCTGGTGTGTTATATCGTTAATAGATATTGTCATCTCCTCAAGCGACGTATAGCCCAACATACCCAAAAAGGCAGGGTTAGCCATCAGAAATTTTCCATCTTCTGTTTTCCGGTATATACCATTCAGCGCATTGTCTGTAATACTACGGTAATTTTCTTTGCTTTGCAGGAGCATCTCTTCTGATTTCTTCTGTGCCGTCATATCCCTGACCGATTCTATAGCACCAACAATATTGGCATCAGAATCAAGAAGAGGTGATGCC
>CAYMTB010000049.1:0-18404 GCA_964393225.1 uncultured Syntrophorhabdaceae bacterium | reverse complement strand
AGGGACAAAATTCGGCTCCATGCCGTGTGAGCCTCGGGCAGTGCCAGGAGGCTCCTATATCCCCGGTATCCTTTTTATAGCCGCCAATGTGAGCGGCTTTTTTTGTGTGTAATATTCCCCATACTTGTAGTGCCTGGTGTCATCAAGGTCCCGAACAAGCCTGAAAGAAGGCCAAAGATATCCCAAAAATCTGTCTTCTTCCCTTTCATAGAACCGTTGCAAGGCCCAGAGAAAGTAGTCTGCTGCCTGGAGACCTGCCGATTCTCGCGAGTAGCAGGCCTCAGTTTTGATCGTGGCCAAACTGACTATTCCCCATTTTTCAGAAAACCTTCTACGGGCAGTCTCCAAGGCAATCCGGAGAGCAGCAGTCCTGTCCGACTTGCCTCTGCGGGCAAAATGAATTTCATAGGCATCATGCTGGTGCAATCGGTCTTTGAAGAGTTGACGTACCAAGGAGTCATAGAGTTCGTTGGGGTTATATCGGTAGGCAACATCCACCTCATTTCTCTTCCTGATGTATTCGAAAACCTTGGATTTATCCCGAACGATAGCAAAGAATCTCAATTCATGTTTTGCCAATAGTTGAAAGACCTCACGCCGGACTTCTGGCAAATCATCTTTTGCATGGAAGAAAACCGCTGTCTTTTTCGTTTGCGGCTGCATCGACGGAACACCTTTAAAGTAAGGATCATCAATGAGCTTTGCTCTTAAGAATCTTAGTTCCTTTTCAAGATTTGCGGGGTCTGAAACGTCCAGCAATCCAAGCATAAAATATCGGGAAACACCCTCGCTACCGATGATGACATGGCCTCTGGCATTGAAAATCGTTCCATCTCCGGCTTCATCGACATAGTAATATCTGGTTGTTGAGTCAGTCATTTTTGTCACTTCAGGCAGGTTTTCTTTCGTTACTGCTTTTAACCATGTCTACTCCAAGACCGTTCCTTAAGAAAGCAAACTTCTATGTTTCCATATGTGTTACCAAAATTTATTTACTTATTTAAGAACATCACGTCCGTGCCCCCAATCTCTGATTGCTATATTTATGAGTGATTTTTTACAAACCTAAATCTTTTTTCAGATCTTCGTGGGTGGTCCAGGTTTTATTTCTCTTTTTTACTGCCAAAGCCGAACGATAATCTTTACTGTCCTGCTCAATCTCTTTGAGTCGTACATATTCGCTGTAGTCAAGGATGACTGCTACCGGCTCCTTGTCTTTCCTGATGATTTGCGTCTTAATCATTGTACGCCTCCTGCCTGTGCTTCACTTCGTATACAAACATAATGTTACCGTCATTATCAAATATTATACGATATTTTCCAGCCCTTAGTCTTTTGAATTCTCCATATTTGCCTTTCAAAACCTTGACATCGAAGTTGCCGCCCGGGTTCTTGGCATAGACCTCGATCGTTTCTATTATCATTCTTGCGCTCTTTTTGTCTCCCTTATAAATCTGTTTAATCTGTTTTACCGCTTTCTCGGAATACTTGATTTCCACAAAGCACCTCGTGTAAATACCTGAAGTTATCTTACAATAAAAGAACTTGCCGTCCTTATGCTAAACATATCGTTAAAAACCCTGTGGTACAAGGCCCAGGCTATTTATGCTCTCATTTACCATTTGCAGGGCTTCGTGGATTTGAAGGACTTCTTTGTAGTCCCAGTATTTCAGCTTCTTGTTAAGATCGCCGACAAGTGCTGCCTGTTTCTTGATGGTTTCAAGCTGTTCGGTATCAGAGACAGCTACAACACCCTGTACGGCTGGGTTGTTTAGAGCTTTTAATAGATTCAGAATCAGGCTATCAATACTGCCCTTAGTCTGTACCTCAAATACATAGATCACCCGGCCCATATTGCCGATTGTGGCCTCCCAGATAGTATCTACTTTTGATCCATCAGCCACTTTAACCTCTGTTTGACTTCTGAATCCCAACCAAGTTCCAATGTCAGCAAGTTTATCCCGGACTTCATTGTGAATAAAATCGGAGGTTGGTTTGTCCAAGGACTTGATGGAAGGAGGTGGCTTCTTCTCTTCTTTGCCTTTAACAAAAATACCGCTGAGGTTGTCCTCCACCTGTAACTCGTCCCAGATGAAGTAATCTACAGTCAGGAGCGTGACATCAGCTATGCCCATTTTGCTCATCTCCGCTGCAATCGTCTTAGCTACCTGTGACAATTCCTCATATTTTTTGCCGGTCATCTGGTAGTCATATCGAGGCAGGTTTTTTATCCCGAGATAGTTGAACCCAACATATACCCGCCGGTTCCAAAGCAGGTTTTCAGAAGGGTGGCTGTGGCAGAGTATTTCGCTGATCATTGCAGGCCCGAAGCCCTTGGTTTGTTTTCTAAAAGCATCCCATCTTTCCGCTACTGGTTTTGAACCCCAGACAAGGTTTATTAAGTTTTTCTTCAAAGCATCCAGGCCATTGTCAGTGATGATCTTTTCCACCACATATTTCTTGTTGCCCCAGATAAGCATTGCCCAGAGCTTAGTCAGGTACTCGTACAGGTCTTCTTCTGTCATTTTCGAAAGTCTATCCGCTGTCCAGGACTGGTAATAGATAGTCCGTTCCACTCGCTCTGACAGTTCTTTTGCGTATTTCTCCGGATCGGATTTAAGGTTAGATTTGTATTTTTCGATGTGGTCCCTTAATAATGAAAGATTCATATTAACTCCTTTTACGCTTACAAGAAATGATACTTTGAAGCCGGAATTAAAAATTACCTATTTACAAGGTCTTTTCTTCTCTATCTTGCTTAAGCTCCTTATAGACCTTTCCAAGAAGGTTCTCGACTACCACGTCGCGAAAATCTCTGTCACTCATGAGCTTTCCGAATATTTCTTCGTTGCCTTCCATCCGGTCAATTGCCAGACCTTCGAAAGCTTTCTCAAAAACATAGCGGAAATCTTCTTTGGAGTTTGCCTGTGCTGCTTTTTGGAGGGGTTCGCTTTCGACTGCCTCCTGCTGTATTTGATCGAAAAAGAGCTGGTCCGCCTGGGTAAAATTGGTTCCGAAACGTTCGTTTAAAATTTCGATTAATTCTGAAAGTCTGATGTCCTCATCGTCACTGCCGGTTCCCACATCTGTCGGTCCTTTAAGCGGGCGCACTTCTCCTGTCTTTAAGTCAATTTGCCCTTCGCTGATTTTTTGGAGGCGGTAATATTGAAGTTCCACCTCGTCTTCGATATGAATGCCCGTGTCCAAATCGCGCCTGGGGAGCTTGGTCAGCAGAAAACGCAGGTAGGTGTAAAGTTTTTCCAAATCTGAATCCTGATACGGAATAACCTGAGACATAAAACTATACATGTTGCGGAAATTCACAAACAGTGTTTTTATCGCCTCCCGCTCTTCTTCCCGTCGTTCCTTGAAGCGCTCTACGGCCTGATCGAGAATCCCGTTCATTTTGGCATGATCGTGGACCGTTTCCTTTCTGGTAGGTTTAAAATACACAGCGCAGAAAGTCTTGACCTCTTCTTCAAAAACAATCCCTGTCTCATCGATTTGGTTCTGGAGCCGGTAGAGATGTTGCGCGTCGGTAAGCGGCTCTGTGGGCGTGTCCTCGTAATATGGCTTGAAGGCCTTGTAAATCTCCTCGGGTTTATTGCGAAAATCGAGGATAAAAGTATCTTCCTTGCCGGGGCAGGTACGGTTCAGGCGCGATAGCGTCTGTACGGCATGGAGGCCTGTCAGCTTTTTGTCCACATACATGGTATGCAGCAATGGCTGATCGAAGCCGGTCTGATATTTCTCCGCCACCAGCAGTACCTGGTATTCACGGCTGTCGAATTTATCGGGCAGCTCTTTTTCCTTAATGCCTCTATTCATAGAAACTTCAGTATATTTAATCCACTTGGCTTTCGGGTCATATACCGTGCCGGAAAAGGCGACCAGTGTTTTAATATCGGTGTAACCCTTTTCGCTGATGTATTTATCGAAGGCCAGTTTGTATCGCACCGCGTGAAGACGTGAATCGGTGACAACCATTGCCTTGGCCCGGCCGCCGATTTTATGTTTTACATGGGTCCGAAAATGCTCGACCATCACTTCTGTCTTTCTTCTGAGATTCACCGCATGGAGGGTAAGCGCCCTTGCCAATGCCCGGGCTGCTTTTTTTCTTTCCACGTGTATGTCGTCATCGCCTACCTGGAGAAGCCGAAAATAGGCTTCATAAGTGACATAGTTTTTCAGTACATCGAGAATAAATCTTTCTTCAATTGCCTGGCACATTGTATAGAGATGAAATGGCGACTCCCCTGTCGGCCCGGGCTCATCAAAAACCTTCTTTGTCTTGAATTTCGGCGTTGCTGTAAAGGCAAAGAAACTCAAATTCGGTTGCTTGCCTCTCTTCATCATTTCCCGCACAACCCCGGCAAGCTGGTCACCATCTTCATCCTCATCAAGATCATGATCAGCCGCGTAAGCGACGGCATCTTCTTTGATTTTATCGGCGTTGAGCACCCCCTTGAGTTCCATTGCGCCTTCGCCCGATTGTGAACTGTGCGCTTCATCCACTATGACCGCGAACCGTTTATCCTTTGTGGAGATCGCGACATCTTCATTCGTTTCATTGCGCAGTTTTTCCAGGGTCTCTGATATAAAGGGAAATTTCTGCAAGGTCGTGATGACGATGGGCGTGCTGTCTGCAAGGGCCTTCACCAACTGCCGGGTGTCCTCATCAATCTTTTTAACAACGCCCTGTTTGTGATCGAATTGATAGATCGTGTTTTGAAGCTGCTGGTCCAGAATCAGGCGATCCGTCACCACAATCACCGAATCAAAAACCTTTTTATCCTCATCGTCATGGAGTGAAGAGAGGCGATAGGCCAGCCAGGCGATAGAGTTGGACTTTCCCGATCCCGCAGAATGCTGAATCAGATAGTTCCGCCCAGGCCCGGCTTCTCTGGCATGGGCCACCAGTTTGCGTACGCTGTCCAGTTGATGGTAGCGAGGGAAGATCATCGTCTCTTTGCTGATCTTCCTAATCCCCTGATCCGTCAAAATGCGTTTTTCAGAAACCTCCAAATGCATAAAACGGCCTATGATGTCGAGCAGGCTGTCCCGTTGCCAAACGTCGCGCCACAGATAGGCAGTCCGGTAGCCTCCGTCAACAGCGGGCGGGTTTCCCGCATGGCCGCTATTTCCAAGGTTAAAAGGCAAAAACCAGGTTTTGTCGCCGCTTAACCGTGTGGTCATAAGTACCATATCTTGATCAACGGCAAAATGCACCAATGTGCGCTTTGTGAAATCGAAGATCAATTCCCTGGGGTCGCGGTCTTTCCTATACTGCTTCCTGGCATCCTCCACAGTTTGACCGGAAAGAGGGTTCTTTAGTTCCGCTGTAACCAGCGGCAGGCCGTTGAGGAACAACACAATATCCAGTGACTTTGAATGCTCCGTGCCGTAGTAAAGCTGGCGGGTAACGGTAAGCACGTTCTTACTGTAGAGCGCGAGCGTATCCGGGTTCATCCGGTTGTTGGGCGAGAACACAGCTACGCGCAGCTTCTTTCCGTAACATTTGAAACCCTGACGCAGGACTTTCAGCACACCCCTGGTGTTAAGTTCCTTAACAAGATGGTCAATGACCACCTTTTCGGTTTCAGTGCCGTGAATCGCATGAAGACTTTTCCAGACCTTTTCCTGGGTTTGTCGAATAAAGTCCAGAACCAGTTTAGGATCGAGGGCCTTTTCGGTGTCATAGCGCCCCTTTGCTTCTCCTTCGCGGTAATCGACAAATATATAACCGCCCTGAGTTGTCAGGTGATCAACAATGGCGTCTTCAAGACGTGCTTCAGTGTGTTTTTTCATTAGGACTATCCTATTGTTTCAACATGTTTGTTTTCCAGATCATCAAGGGATATGCCGTCAATATCGTCATAGAGGTAATGGCGAATTGTATGATCACGACGCAGGTATTTGTTTTCATCATCCAAAAACCGTTCTGGACTTTCATGGCAGGAAAGCACATACTTGGTGATACTTATGCGTTTGGTTATGTTGGTGTAATGTTTTATGACGCTATGCAGGGAGCGGCACCACGCCGCACCAGCGTTCATCTGGTCAACTAACCCAATGGGGAAAGTGCCTGATTTAAACTCTATGCAGAAGGCACTGATTTTCTTCTGATGGAGGTGAAAAATCACAAAGTCGCAACGTTTGGCCCAGGGTTTGGATTCATCATCAAGAAAGTGAAACAGCGGATCGGAATTGCCCTGGTTGTTCTTCTTGTCGAGATTGATTACTATTGCATCACCTGGCACTTTCAGGCGCACCTTCTTATCTTTCGGTTTACTTGCGCCGGGAGGTAAGACCTTATCTTTTATTACGATCTTTTCATTTTCAACCTCGGTTACCACGTAGTGTTTGGTGTTTAAGTAATCCCGTAAGGCGCTGAAATAGCTTTCCGGAGTGATAGCCATACCTATAGAAGTCCTCCGATTTTGACGTTTCGTACATCAATCTTTCCGGTTGTGGCAGCAGTGATGAGTGCGGTGCGGTATTCGGTAAGTTTTTCGATGAGTTGGTTGTTTTTAGCGATAAGTACGTCAAGATGGCTCAGTTCCAAATCAAGAAAATCCACGATTTCTTGCTGCTCATCATTTTCAGGGAGTCCGATCTTTATATTTCCTACCGTGTCGGTGTTGAGGTTTAACTGTGTACCTAACTTGCCTAATCCGAGATAAGGTTGCCCCGATTCAAAAATGTAAAACAAATACTCGGGGTTAATTTGCAACTGAGGAAAATAGACAAATCCATCATGAATACAGGCCTTAATTGCAGTTATCATTGGCTTACCTACTGACCCTGCAATACTTAAAAATAAAGACCCTGGTTCGAGTGGAACGCTAAGGCTCTTGCCTAATTCTGATAAACGCTGGGTCGTTTCTCTGAGATAATGATCATTGCTCGTAACATCAGCGATTCTTACCCATGCATATTCACCTTCGTCATCAAAGTACTTTTGGTCTTCAATGGGCCGAGGAGATGCCCCGCGTGATACAGGCGTAAGCCGTTTGATAGATAAAACCTCCCAATGCTTCGGCACTTCACCGAGCCAGGGGATACCGGAATCGCGCATGGGGGCGTCGGGATTGAGACCCTTGGTAACGGCCTGGGTTATCAGTGCGATGCGCTTTTCCTTGAGCTTTTCAATGAGCTGCTTCTTCTTCGCAATCAACCTATCAATCTGCCCCGTCTTCCAATCGAGAAAATCAGTGATTCTTTGTTGTTCGATTCTATCAGGAAGGAGAATTGGAAAATTACCAATAGAATCCCAATTTGCTCTTGGCATTTTTGCGCCATAGGTAGTCCCTGAAACGTTATCGATAAATTTATGCGAAAGCATCAAATATTTTAAAAAAACTGGAAGGATATCTCGTTCACTTTGTAACACCAAGGCTTCTGTAGTAGCCATACCGGCCTTTTCCGCAAGATATACTTTTGCAAGATAGGGCCGTAGCTTTCCAAATAAGATGTCATTTGGCTTAAATCGGGTAGCAATACCCTCGCTATAGGACGACTCATCCTCGATTCGTTTGCCCGTCCAGGATTCAATGTTTTCCAAACCAATGTATTCGAGATCTGTGGTATCAGCCTCAATCTTTTCATTGCAAAGCAAAACAGCAAATTTCAATCGTCGCGCTTCCCACTTTGATGGGATGGTTCCAACCTCATCCCATCGTGTGCGTTTGTATTCGTCGTATGATGGATATGCCATTAAACCACCTCACTCAACATTGCCAGAATCTCCTTCTCCAATCCATTAATATCACGATCAAGTTCTTCCAGCGAGTATAGTGGTTCATATTCATAGAAACAGCGGCCCAATGGTATCACTTGTCACCCTTTTTCTTTTCGACCTTTTTCTCAATATCCTCCAAGGCTTTGATGTCCTCCACATCGGCGGCGATGGCTTCGGCCTTGCGACGATGTTCATCAAAGGTGTCATAGCGTTCATGGGCGATTTGCTTCATCTCGTCGGCGCTGATTTTACCGATATGGTCAAGTACGGGGCGTTCATTGAATTCCAGCAGGCGGTCAACATTGCGCCGCCAGTAGTTGAGGGTGAGATGTTTATGCTCTTTGGTACGCAGTTCTGCTTGTTCGAGAAAAATGACCACAAGCCGGTTGAGGGTGTCAACTTCATCATGAGTCAGATAGTTTTTGGCAACGACGACATCCTGCTTGCGAACCCGTGACCCGCTCCAGGAGGTGAGCGCCATATTGGGGCTTTTCGGGTCGGCACGGCTGACGACAATCTCGGCGGCGGTTTTTCCGGTAACAGAGAATAGCAGTTTATTCTGTACTTCGGCAAAGAACACCTGAGCCTCATGGTCATCTGCTCGGTAATCCTGGCTTAATGTAAAGAGATCGCGGACTTTCTGGTAAAAACGTTTCTCAGAGGCTCGAATCTCACGAATACGTTCCAGCAGTTCATCAAAATAGTCCCATCTGCCGGGGTTCTTGAGACGCTCATCATCCATGACAAAGCCTTTGACAAGATATTCGCGCAGGTGGGTGGTAGCCCACTGACGGAATTGAGTGCCTCGGGGGCCTTTTACGCGGTAACCTACGGCAAGGATCATTTCCAGCCGGTAAAGCTTGGTTCGGTACTGTTTGCCGTCGTTGGCAGTTGTCAAGGAATCCTTGACAACTGAATCTTCTGTTAATTCCCCCTCAGCCAGGATGTTTCTGATGTGGAGGCTGGCATTTTGTTTGGTGGTGGCGAAAAGTTCGGCGATCTCCATCTGAGTCAGCCAGGCGCTGCCGTCGGCAGTCCGCAATTGCACCTGAGACGCACCGTCTTCGGTCTGATATAAAATCAATTCTGTACTCAAGGCGTGACCTCCTTCAACATCGCCAGGATCTCCTTTTCCAGCTTATTGATGTCTTCCTCGATTTCTTCCAGCGGGCGGGGCGGTCCGTATTCGTAGAAGTGGCGGTTGAAAGGGATTTCATAGCCGACCTTGATTTTGCTGTGGTCAATCCAGGCATCGGGACGATAGGGCAGGACTTCGGCTTTCAGATAATCCTCACAGTGATCCTGCACAAGGGCCAGCAGGTCGGTGACATCAACTTTTGCCGTTTTCTTCTTGCCGCGATAATCAAGGGGCAGGGGAAGCTGAATGTCTGCCGGGAGAGGGACGTTCTCCGTATCACGCAAATCCGGGTCAGGTTCGGGATTGCCCTTTTTATCGTAACAGATTTCTGCGTTTGGGTCTTTCTCCCCCAGATTGCCGGGGGCGAGCAGCGCCTCTTTTAAATCAGCATCGAGTTTCTCTCCGGATTTTTTGAAAGTTTCAATAAGTTGTTTTTCGAATATCCTACGGTCTTTGACGAGTTCGCCCTGGGTGAAATCTCTCTTCATCGAAATTAATGTATCGAGAATGGCTTTCTGGATGGCTTGACCTTCTTGTGTCTCTTTGGCTATCCTGTCCTTATCTTTGCGCTTTTGTGAGATGGCCAGATTAATAAAAAAAGAAGACCCTTTGAAGCGTTCAATGCGCTCATCGGTTACGGCAAAACTCAATCGCAAGGGCCGTTCAACGGTGATTTTGAGGTAGCCGAAATCCCGGTTGTCGAATATTTTGCTCACGAAAATACTTTTGGATTGATCCCGATTGGGATCGATATTACTCTGGATTTCCTCCAGAGTCATGCGAACACTGTCCTTGAAGTCCCCATAGAGTCTTGTCAGAACTTCGATATGATTGGGTGTTCCGTCAATGCCGTCGCCGATGCGTTTGCTTTTGTCACCAAGGCTTTTCTTCATTTTCCAGGCGAACTCGGTGCCGTTGATGAGGTGCATCTTACCCTGGCGTTCGGGACGTTTGCGGTTGGTGACAATCCAGACATAAGTATAAATGCTTGTGTTGTAGAAAAGTTTATCGGGAAGGCCGATGATCGCCTCAAGCATGTCATTTTCGATGATCCAGCGGCGGATATTACTTTCTCCGCTGCCTGCGTCACCGGTGAAAAGTGGCGAACCGTTAAAGACTATTGCAATGCGTGAGCCTTCGCCATCCTTATCGAGCGAGATTTGCATTTTTGAAATCATGTGGAGGAGAAAGAGAAGTGCGCCGTCATTAATGCGAGGCAGACCGGGCCCAAAGCGTCCTTTGAAACCGAATTCTTCATGCTCTTTCGTTATATGGGTCTGTTCAGGCTTCCATTCCACGCCAAAGGGCGGATTAGCCAACATATAGTGGAATTGTTCGTTGGGGTGGCCGTCGCCGTCAACGAATCCTTCCTTGGATTTTCCGGTCCCCAGGGTGTTGCCGAAGACGATGTTCTTCACATCCTCGCCCTTGATCATCAAATCCGATCCGCAGATAGCAAAGGATTCCGGGTTGTATTCCTGTCCGAAAAGTTCGAGGTTTGCGCTGGGATTGAGTCCCTTTCCCGGGTCTTTGATAAGTTTCTCCGATTCGGAAAGCATTCCTCCTGTGCCGCAGGCAGGGTCGTATATCTTGATAACCTTACCTTCCTTGTAGACGAGGTCGTCATAGGTAAAGAGGATATTCACCATGAGTTTGATCACCTCGCGCGGCGTAAAGTGATCTCCGGCCTCTTCATTGGCCTGCTCGTTGAATCGCCGTACCAGGTCCTCAAAAAGATAGCCCATGGCAATATTGGGTATACGGTCGGGGTGGAGATCAACGGCAGCCACTTCCTTGATAACTTCAAAGAGCCGATTGGCTTCATCAAGCTTTTCGATCTCTTCCTCAAATTTGAATTTCTCGACAATCTTCCGGGCCCGTGATGAAAAACCTGCCATGAAATTTGTAAGGTTCGCGGCAAGCTTGTCCGGATCACCAAGTAATTTCCGAAAGGTGAATTCGCTGGTATTGTAAAAGTTCAGCTTTAATTTCTGGTTGATGATTTTCTCAACGGCCTCGTCGTCATACTTATCCTCAGCCTTGAGCTTCTGATGCATGGCAATGACCTTATCTCTGGTATCCTCCAAAACGCAATCAAGGCGACGCAACACAGTCAAAGGAATCATCACCCTGCGATATTGAGGAGGCCTGTATGGCCCGCGCAGAAGGTTTGCAATGTTCCAGATGACATCGCCCTTGTCTTTGAATCCATTCAGATTTTCAGTTTTTATCATGCCGTCCTTCCCTTTATTGTCAATTGCCTTCAGAGGAAAAATAAAGGTCTGCCCTTAGCGCGAGCAGACAGATGTCTTCTTATGTGTTTTCCCCAGACCCGACCATTTTTCACTAAGCTGTTCCAGTCTTTCACGGAGGAGCGTTTTATCATACCTATCCCTATGGATTTCATTGCGTGCAAAAGAACCTAAAATGCCGATTTTTGTAACTCCGTACCACTGTTCAAGTTCTGGTTTGAGCCTTCTTAATTCCTGAAGGATAGTCTCGCGGTTTTTTATATTCATATTATCACCTTAATGATCTTCCTGGTATCGCTGCAAAAAAAAATGTCTACCGCATTTTGCTTTGCCGCATCGCCCCCGCTCCCCAAAATTTCCGTATACAGAATACTAACCCCATGAAATGAATAATGCAAATGATTTTGTACAGGGAATCAGGGTATGAACAGGGAATCCTGAATTAATAAAATTGTGGAGTTGAACATAAGCATACTGCAGGGTTAGAAAACTACCTGAAACTGAACCGGAAAAGCATCATGTCGCCTGTGCCGGATACAAATCAGGGAAAAGATACCCTGCCACAAAAGTCGGGAAGGCAAGCCTTACCCGCCCTTTCGGCGTATCGGAAACAAGAAGTCCCTCATCCAGCAACTGCCCCAGCAGCATTCGTCCGGTCCGTTCCGCCATGCCCGAGACCCGGATCATATCGCCTCTTGTTGCCTCGCCTCTCAGAAGGGCCTCTTGCAGCATATAGGCAGCCTCTGCCTTGAGTGCCGGATTTTCCGGCTTTGGCGCCGGAGCGACCTTTGCCCCTCGCAGCTGCACATATCCCCTTATCCGGTCGAGAAGATTATTAAGCTTAAGCAGGCCATTCATATAATCAATCTGGTCGAGACAGATCTCGAAAAAAAACCTGCAGAACTTCGCAAGTCCCTCATTGGAAAGATTACCCCTGCCATCGCAGTCATTACGTCGCGGCATATCCGCCCAGGTCAGCGCCGCCATATAGTCGTCGCGGCGTCGCGCAAGTCCCCGGCTCACATTCCACAGGCCGTATCCGGGAAGAGGGAGTTTGCGAAAACAGGCGTCTGTGTAAAGTCTTGCCACACGGCCATTGCCGTCGAGGAAAGGGTGAATCCACATTAGGCGTTGATGGGAGGCGGCAATAGCAATAATGGGTGCAATACCATGATAAGCGTCGCTCTTGTAAAAACCGGCGAACCTTTCAAGGAAGGCCGGTAAAGCCTGAGCTGTTGGTCCGACGTGGCGGCCTACCCGAATCTCCCTCTTTCGCAGTGTGCCTCCTACTACTTCAAGCGCTTCGCCGGTCTTTTCGTCCTTCACCCGACGGAACTCCTCAGGAAGTTGGTCATAGAAGATTCTATGTACCCGGCAAAGAAAATCAATACTCGCTACATTCAGGTCCGGTTCATTCTGGAGAAATCCCTCAATTTTACGCTGACAGTCAACATGGGCGATGCTTTCCAATTGCAAGTCCCGTTTTGCCGGCTCACCGGAATAGTCGTTCCCCATTGCCCGCTCAATGTCAACAGGATGAGTGCTGTGCCCCTCGATGAGGTTAGAGTAATAGCTGTTGATAAGCCGCAGCAGTTCAATAACCGGTCTCTGACTCAAAGGATTCAGGCAATTGCCCAGGGCGGCGGAACGCCCGACAATCTCCCTGGCCATATCCTCAAGACCGGGATCGCCAAAGGGAAACAAGGGCTCCATATGAGATATTCTGTCGTACATATTGCCTATCTTATTGCCGAAGTAATATATTATATAACTATATATCAAAAAAGGTGATTTATGTCAATTAAAAGTATAAACAGAGTCAATTCTGCCGATCATAATGCCGATTATTTTGCCTGTGTCGTCCAGGTCCAATCTTCTTCAAGTTTGTCCTGATTTCTTCATTGGTAGTGCGAACAACGCTGAGGACGGAATAAGGGCAAAGGAGAGCGATTGTTTCCATTTTTTCATAAAGTTGGTATAGTAACAGGTATATTCTGATGGATAATTGGCTTGTATATATCTTGCAATGCAGCGACAGCACAATGTACTGCGGCGTCACCAACAATCTTGAAAAACGGCTTGAGGCCCATAAATCCGGTAAAGGGAGCAAATACGTGAGGGCGCATCTGCCTTTCAGGCTTGTGGCTAAATCGCCTATGATGAGCAAGTCTGAGGCAATGAAACTGGAATATTCGGTGAAACATGCACCGAAAAAAGATAAAATAGCAATGGTCGGCCTGATTGACGATAATAAGACCTGAAAGACAAAAAATAACCTGTGCCTCTGCGAGAGGAAGAATCAGGCTGGAGGAGCTGAAATGAAATGCATCAATATCCATCATGCAGGCATGTGGGTAGATAACATTGATGAAGCAATCTCTTTTTTCACCGATATAATGGGATTTCGTTTGTTGACACGCGGGCCGCGGGGCAGTATAGGACCGGGGGAGCGAGCCCTCATTCATGCCGGTGATCAGCAGGTACTGGAACTGCTGACAGAACCGAACGTCCTGCCGCGTCCTGATTTCCCTGTTCACCCGATAGGCCACGTGGTTGGGGTCCCGCACATATGCCTGAGGGTAACCGATGTACCAGCCTGGCGGCAGAAGCTTCAGGCACACGGATATGCTGTTTCGGAACAATTTCCCGAAGCAGGTTTTACGCGTACCGAACTGGGTCTGCTCCGGTTGATTTATTTTACCGGCCCGGGGGGAATAGGGTTTGAATTATTCGAATTTGAAGAGGAATATCCTCTAATTAAATAGTTCAAGTTGTTTTACTTTTTCCACGGTTCTGATAAAATTGGAAGACGAAGGAAGATATGGATAAAGACAAAGCGCAATCACGAATAGATGAGCTTAGAAAAAAGATAGATTATCACAACCACCGGTACTATGTACTGGATGATCCGGTAGTTTCAGACGCTGAATATGACAGGCTGATGCGCGAATTGACGGAATTAGAGGAGCACTATCCCGAATTCCTCAGCCCCAACTCGCCAACCCAGAGGGTCGGGGCACAACCCCTGACAGAATTTTCAACGGTTGCGCATACCATGCCCATGCTGAGTCTTCAAAATGCCATGTCTGCTGATGAGCTGACAGACTTTGATAAACGGGTCAAAAAGTTGCTTGACGTCACCGATGTGGAATATGTCATGGAGGTAAAGATAGACGGTCTCGCCGTTGAACTTGTCTATGAAAACGGTGCATTCATATTGGGTTCTACAAGGGGGGACGGTTACACAGGCGAAGACATAACGCAGAATCTCAGGACGATTAAATCTATACCCATGAAGATCACCGGCGCAGCGGGCGTTCCCATCCCGGAGCTTCTTGAAGTAAGGGGCGAAATATATATCGGGAGAAAGGAATTTGAGGAGCTGAATAAACGTCGCGAGTTGTCCGGAGAACCGCTATTTGCAAACCCCCGAAATGCCGGAAGCGGCTCAGTAAGGCAACTTGATCCGAAAATCACAGCAGCCCGAAAATTGAATATCTTCTGTTATGCAATGGGCGAGGTCAGAGGGGTAAATTTTGAAACCCACTTTCAATTCCTTGATTATCTGAAGAAATGGGGCTTCAGGGTTAATCCGTATGCAAAACCATGCCGGAATATCGATGAGCTTTTCGAACACTATAACAAGATACATGACATGAGAGATCAAATCCCATATGAGATTGACGGCACTGTTATCAAAGTAAACAGGCTCGATTACCAGAACATCCTTGGCGCTGTTTCCCGATCTCCGCGCTGGGCAATCGCCTATAAATTCGAAGCACATGAAGAGGCAACAATAATTAAGCGAATCGATGTTCAGGTCGGCAGAACCGGTGCGCTCACGCCGGTTGCCATACTTGAGCCTGTTATGGTGAGCGGAGTTGAGGTGTCAAGGGCAACCCTTCATAATGAGGATGAGATAAAACGAAAAAACATAATGATAGGCGACACCGTAATCATATCACGGGCCGGAGATGTAATCCCCGAAGTGGTGAGGGTTTTAAAAGAAAAGAGGACAGGGACAGAGAAGCCTTTTGAGATGCCTGAGAAATGCCCGGTCTGCAGCGAAGAGGTCATCCGTCCGCCTGGCGAAGCCATTAGACGGTGCGTCAACATAAACTGCCCTGCCCAGATAAAAGGCAGCATTGAGCACTTTGCCTCCAAGCGGGCCATGGACATCGACGGACTCGGAGAAAAACTTGTGGAACAGATGGTTGACAAGGGAGTTATCAGGGATGTTTCCGACCTCTATTATCTGACAAAGGATACATTGGCAAACCTTGACCGGATGGCCGAAAAATCAGCTCAAAACATTGTTGATGCCGTTAATGCAGCAAAGAAGCGGTCTTTTGCAAGGTTTATCTATGCCCTGGGCATACGGAATGTAGGCGAACATATTTCCGCCCTCCTTGCAGAACGATTTAAGCATATTGAAGAATTGATGGAAGCAACAGAGGAACGGCTCATCAATATCCCCGAAATAGGACCTGAGGTATCAGGCAGCATTACTGCTTTTTTCAGTGATGGGGAAAACAGAGAAACGATCAGAAGAATCCTTGATGCAGGGGTAGAGATCGAATACGAGCCGGTCAGCAAAAAAACCTTAGAGGGGTTCACATTCGTTTTTACGGGCTCCATGAAGAGCATGTCCAGGGATGAGGCAAGAAAAAAAGTAGAATCCCTCGGTGCAAAAACCGCCCCCTCTGTCAGCAAAAAGGTCACACATGTGGTAGCCGGAGAAGAAGCAGGCTCAAAGCTCGACAAGGCGAGGGAATTGGGTCTAACAGTCCTGAGCGAGGAAGAATTCCTCGAGATGATTCAGGAAAGACCGTGATTATTGAAGCGTGATTTGTCAAACCAATTACCAATTACGAATTACGAGTTTCTCGAAAACCCTTGACTCTCCAAACCCGTTAATAGTAAATAGTGACATGAATGGCATTATCGGTGGCACATCTTTATTAAAATCAAGAATATTCGCCAAATGGGATGAGAAAAAGATAGCAACACCATATGGCGACACATACGTAAAGATAAGCGGCAACAACAGCAACGTTTTTATTCAAAGACACGGCTCTCCGCCTGTACCTCCGCATAAAATTAATTACAGAGCGAACATCTGGGCGTTTAAATACCTGAATGTTCAAAAAGTCATATCCGTTAACTCTGTGGGAAGCCTTAAAATGAAAATACCACCGGGGACTTTTGTTATTCCCCGTGATTTCATATCTCTCTGGATTGCGGCTTCATTTTATGACAAGGAAATGAAGTTCATTATCCCCGAGATGGATGCCGGACTCTTCAAGTATGTTTGCAATCTTGCCAGAAAACTTAAAATGAAAGTGAAATCCGGCGGTATATATATCCAGACAATCGGCCCGAGGCTGGAAACAAAAGCAGAAATAAGACTGCTTAAACAGCACGGGGATGTTGTAGGTATGACAATGCCGTCAGAGGCCACCCTGTGCATGGAATACGAGATTCCTTATGCCAGTATATGCTCTATTGACAACTATTGTAACGGTATCCTCAAAGAACCCCTTACAATGGAAGAATTGGACAAAAACTGGAAAAAAAACATGAAAGCCATTGAAATATTCATCGCAACACTTCTTGAAAGGAATTTTGAATGAACATTTTGATAAAGGGCGTACAGCTGAACGGAAACACCAGAGACATTTTCATAAAAGATGGAACAATTGAAGAGATTTCCGAAAACTGTATTCGCAAAGCAGATAAAACAATTGACGCGAAAAACAAGGCTGCCCTCCCCTCCCTTATAAACGGCCACACGCATGCAGCGACAGCGCTTTTCAGGGGTTATGCCGATGATATGCCCCTCAAGGCATGGCTCGAAGACAAAATATGGCCGCTTGAAGCCAAATTAACCGAAGAAGATATTTACTGGGGATCAAAGTTTGCCTGTCTTGAAATGATTAAAAACGGGATAACGGTATTTAACGACATGTACTGGTTCTGGGAGGCTACGGCAAAGGCTGTGTGCGATATGGGCGTGCGGGGCTTTATAAGCGCTGTTTTTATTGACATGTTTGATAAAAACAAAGGCGAAGAGCAGATTGAACTTAATCTGAAACTATTCGAATTATCCGAAAAATACGAACCATACGTTACGTTCACCTTTGGCCCCCATGCCGTTTATACCGTATGCAGGGAAAGTCTTCAGTGGATGCGCGATTTTTCAGAAAAACATAATATCCTTATCCACATGCATCTTTCCGAAACAGGAGAAGAAACAAAATTTTCTCAGGAAAAATATGGACTTTCTCCAACGGAATTTCTCAACTCTACCGGCATTCTCTCGGAGAGGTTCATCGGCTGTCATGGTTGCTGGCTTGATGAAAACGACTGTATAATATTGAAAAACAATAACGCAAAGCTGGTTCACGTCCCTGTGTCCAACCTGAAACTCTCTGTAGGCAAGATTTTTCCCTATCACCTCGTAAAAAACAGGCTTAATATACCCTTTTGTTTCGGTACAGATGGATGTGCATCAAATAATCATCTTGATATCATCGAAACGATGAAATACGCATCGCTTCTTGCAAAATTTTCCACAAATAACCCGACAATGCTGCCTGCAAGAGAAACATTCGATCTTGCCACTAAAACCGCTGCAAGCATATTCTTCCTGCCCGAATGGGAGATAAAGATAGGAAACAGCCCCGATATCATCCTCATAGATTTAAGTCGCCCCGAACTCAATCCGGGACTTGATATTTATTCCGATATCGTTTATGCATCGAACGGATATATTGTCGACACAGTGATCTGTATGGGCAAAGTCCTCATGGAAAACAGATACGTCCCGGGTGAAGAAGAAATAATCAAACAAGCCAGAAAAACGACAGAATCATTAGTTTCAAGATGAAATTTGTATGCGATGCAATGCTCGGCAAGCTTGCAAGATACCTGAGAATGCTCGGCATAGACGCACCTTACATTCATAACATCGAGTATTTAAAATCCTGTGAAAACGAACCTGAAAAACCCGTTTTCCTTACACGAAGGTTAATTGGAAGTGTGCCGTATGATGCATGTATCAGCATAACATCAGAGCACGTTGAGGGGCAGCTAAGGGAGATTCGAGACCTGATCAAACCCTTTATTCATAAAGATATGCTGATGAGCCGGTGCATAAGGTGCAATATGCCCCTCGATAATGTAAAAAAGATCGACATTGAACAATTCGTGCCTGAATACGTGTTCCACAGTTATGACAAATTTAAGGCTTGCCCCTCGTGCAGGAAGGTCT
>CAYMTB010000048.1:0-18508 GCA_964393225.1 uncultured Syntrophorhabdaceae bacterium | reverse complement strand
AAACATCCAACCTTCCAATCATCCGAAATCACTAAACGCTCTACGCTATCCGCTATTTCTGTACGCATACTTCACCTGCCCTGCCTTCGACAGATCCGTATCGCATTTCACATGTTTTTATAGTCGGCATGTTTTTACATTCCACAGCAATTTCAATAAGTCTTTTGTAAATAAAACCGGCCTCGATTGATTTTCTGAGAAAGGCATCGAGAAAGCCGGTCCAGCGTTTTCCTTCAAGTTCTGTGTGGACCGTCATGATATTCAAACCTTCTTTCAGGGCATCAAGAAAAAATTCTGTCAGCGAGGATACATCTGTCCCGGCAAGTCCGACAACCTCGTCAAGGGTGGGAAGCGTAGAGGGTAATTCGAGAATACGAAACGTTTCTCCCTCCAGCGAAGGATAAAACGGTGCTTGACCACGGGCATTGCTCGTGTAAACAAACCCGTTATCCTCAAAAAACTTTAAAGCATGTGTATTTATCATCCATCCGGGGGCAGCAAATGATTCCGGATTTTTATGGAGTATATCGCTGTATACGGCAACTGACCTGCGCAGCAGGTCTTTTGTCTTATCCCTGCCAAGATGCTTTATGTGGTCATGCCAGTATACATGGTCATATCCGTGAATCCCGAGCTCATGACCCTCTTCTGTGATCCTGCGAAGGAGATTCGCATTTTTCTTTGCGATTTCCGGTCCGGGGAGGAGGATGCCGTAGAGGAGTGTTTTGATGCCGTATGTGCTTACAACGCCGACCCTTCCCGCCTTTTTGAGAAAACCTTTTCTCGTAAAGACCCTTTTTGCCGTCCAGCCGGTATGGTCTTTTCCCATGGGAACAAAAAAACTGGCATGTATGTTGTATTTTTTAAAAAGGGTGAGGAGTACCGGCACCCCATGCTTCATGCCTTCCGATGTATCAACATCAACTTTTATCCCGATTACCTTGCTCAGGGTCCTTTCTCCAGCCTCAGCACTCAACCTTTAAATTAGAATCAAGATAGTAATCAAGTGTTTTCTTCAATGCCGTATCGAGATTTACCTTTGGCTCCCAGCCTATGATTGTCTTTGCCTTTTTAATGGATGGAACCCTGAAGTCTATGTCCTGATAGCCTTCACCATAAAATTCCTTTGAATATACCTCGATGATTTCGGAATATTTGTCGAGATTCTTCGTGGCCGGGTGGTTCATAAACAATTCCTTCAGTTTATAGGCAAGGTCTTTGATAGTGGCTTCGTTATCAGGATTCCCGATATTGAAGATTTCTCCATTTAACCGTTCATCCTTGTTTTCAATGATTTTCATGAGGCAACTGATGCCGTCATCAATATAGGTGAAGCATCTCCGCTGGAGCCCTCCGTCAACAAGACGTATGGGCTCACCGAGGAGAAGGCTGCTTATAAACTGGGTAACAACACGTGAGCTCCCTTCCTTTTCAGGGTCAGCGGCAAGCTCGTCAAGTTTTGGCCCTATCCAGTTAAATGGCCGGAAAAGGGTAAATTTCAGACCCTGCTGGAATCCGTAAGCCCATATAACCCTGTCAAGGAGCTGTTTTGACGCGCTGTATATCCATCTCTGCATCCTGATGGGACCAAGGATAAGGCTGCTCTCATCCTCATTAAACTCTTTGTCGGTACACATGCCATAAACTTCAGAGGTTGAAGGGAAAAGAAGCCGTTTGCCGTATTTAACGCATAACCTTACAATATTAAGGTTCTCCTCAAAGTCGAGATGGAACACCTTGAGGGGCTCCCTCACATACGTTGCCGGTGTAGCAATGGCCACAAGGGGCATGACCACATCACATTTCTTTACGTGGTACTCTATCCATTCCTTATTTATGGATATGTCGCCTTCGACGAAATGGAATTTTGCATTCCCATGGCACATATCAAGTTTGTCTTCCCTGATATCCATCCCGAACACTTCCCAGTCCGTCTCCTGTAATATCTGTGCTGCAAGGCTATTACCTATAAATCCATTTACGCCGAGAATGAGTATTTTCAAGTAGTGCCTCCTAATATTTTATTTTCCGTTTCATGTGTTTCCGCAAAGGTTTCCCCGTCCAACTCCCCTTCCCCGTCAAACTGCATCTTCAGTAACCGCAATACCCCTTTGCCCGTATTCACTATAAGCGGTCTTTTTGAAACGATCATCCCCGGCACACCATCATAAATGGTATCCTCCGGATAAGCCTTCCATATAAATAATTTTTTTCCGTCAAGCCAGGTAAATGCACCCGGATATGGATGGGTAACGGCTCTGATAAGGTTATAAATGCTCATTGCATCTTTATCCCAGGGGATAAGCCCGTCTTCAGGTTTTCTCCCTCCGAAATACGATGAAGGGCCAACCTGAGGAGCGCTCTTAAATGTGTTGTCCCTGAATTGGGGTAGAATCTCTTTCATTAATACCCTTGCTGCATCCGCCATTTTCATAAACAGTGTATACGCAGTATCCTCAAAGGCAATTTTCACCTCCAGCTGGGCCACTATATCGCCCGCATCGGGCTTCTCGACCATATAATGGAGTGTGAGGCCCGTTTTCTTCTCACCCGCTACCAGTACCCAGTTCACCGGTACCCTTCCTCTGAATTTAGGAAGGAGTGAGCCGTGAAGGTTAAAAGCGCCTGTTCGGGGAATCTCAAGAATATCATTAGGTATCATGTTTCTGTAATAAAAAGAGAAAATTATATCTGGTGACAGAGATCGGATTGTGTCAGCCCAGGATTTATCTTTTATACTATCTGGCGTATAGATCTGGATGTTGTGCTTTTCTGCAATTGCCTGCGGTCTTCTAAACCATATTTCCTCTTTTGGATCGTCTTTATGGGTAAAAAGACACAACACGTCTGCGCCGAAATCAACAAGCTCTTCGAGGCATACATAGCCTATCTCGTGGTAACCGAATACGACAACTTTCACAGCAATTCCCTTTTAATGATAAACCGCGGCCGTCTCCTTACCTCCTGGTATATCCTCCCGATATATTCCCCTATGATACCGAGGGAAAATATTTGAGCACCAATAAAGAAAAAGAGTATGGCAAAAAGGGTGAAGGTTCCTTCTACTTCAGGGCCTACGATCAAACGTCTCACAAAAAGCAGGATTGCAAAGGCAAGTCCTAAAAGGGCCACAATTACACCGATCACACCAATGAACTGAATAGGCAGGAGAGAAAAATTTGTCATGAGATCAAAGTTCAGGCGGAGCAGCTTAAAAACACTGTATTTTGATGTGCCTTTTGTCCTCTCTTCGTGCTCAACCTCAATTTCCACAATCCTCTTTGCGAATGTATTTGCAAGGGCAGGAATGAAGCTTGACGATTCAGGACACATATTCATGTAGTCTATAATGTTTCTCCTGTATGCCCTCAGCATGCAGCCGTAATCTCGCAGTTTTACACCCACGAGCCTCGACGTAATCTTGTTGACAATGAGAGAAGGTATCTTGCGGAAGAGCGAATCCTTTCTTGCCTTCCTGTAAGTGGCAACAACCTCATAACCCTCTTCCATTTTAGAAACAAGTTTCGGTATCTCCTCGGGAGGGTTCTGGAGATCCGCATCGATGGTAATCACCATGTCCCCCTGTGCATGCTCGAACCCTGCAAAGAGGGCCATGTGCTGGCCGTAGTTTCTGTTAAATTCTATAACCTTAACGCACGGGTAACGGTCGTGGTAATCTTCCAGCAGTATAGGCGTTCTGTCTGTACTCCCATCATTAATGTAGATGATTTCGTAAGGTTTTCCTATGCCCTCCATGGTCCTGTGCAACCTCTCCTGCAGTTCAGGGAGCGATTCCTCTTCATTTAACACAGGTATCAAAACCGAGATATGCGGCTTATTTTCCATTTTTCCTCACGTAGAACGTGTAAAACTCCCTCTCGTACCGTGTCTTTCCTACCGGTAAAAATAACAAATCCAGGTCCTTCTGCATGTGTTTCGCCTGGTCGTCTTCAACGATAAGGAGTATATCATTTTTTTTGTCCTTTATCTCATTAATATTGACAAACATCTGAATGGGCTTGCCCACATAAAATATGATACCGGCAGAACTGAAACCGGTCGTGAATATCTCCTTATCCTTTTTCATATCACCGAGATGGTCGGTTATCAACCTTGGTGATTTAAATGTTCTGTCCATGGCAGGCATATAATAGGCGCCATAAAAGTAGCTCATAGCAACCAGATAAAATAAGAGCATAAAAACTGACAAGCCTTTTGTCCTTTTTAAAAGCGCATAAAAAAGGACACCTCCAGCAAAAAACAATACAGCAATATAAATGTACAACGAATTTGGTCCTGTCTTGAATGCATCGATCACCATTGAGTTGCCTTTATAAAGCACAACAAGGGCGGCAATTGGCAAAAGGGTAAGGGCGAGCGCAAAGCATTTCAGCGCTGCGCTTGTTATTCGGTTTTCCATGAGCCATGACCACCTGTCCTTTATATAGATGCCACAGAGCAATGCACAGGCGGGATAGCATGAAAGCAGATAAATTGCCCTTTTACTTTTGGAGAGCTCAAAAAACAGAAAGGTAAAGATAAACCATATGAGGGGCAGCCAGATCCTCTTTTTAAAAGCATGGTAGATTGCGAATGGAAGCAAAAGGCTCCACGGAAGAAAGTTTACAAAAAGCTTATGGAAATAGTAAAAAAGAGATTCAATATGGTCAAAGGCGTTTGTATACCGTGTAATATTCTGTCTGAAGATAAATTCTTTTATATACTCCTCGCCTGCCAGGATGAACCATATCGATGAAAGCGCCAGCGAGACAAGACATCCGGCCACAAAGGGGATGAAAAACTTCTTCAGATCTTTTTTTGTTATCAGGTAGATAAATGTAATAATTGCAGGGATTAACAGACCCGCAGGCCCCTTGGAGAGAACCGCCAGCACCGATGGGATAAAAGAGAGGACAAACAACCATTTCTTTCTTTTTTGAATACACAGGTAATTGAGGAATATGGTGAGCCCGATGAAAAATGCAAAGTTCATATCCATAACAGATTCTCTCGCGTTGGAGAGAAACTGGTAGTTTGTTGCGAGCATAAGCGCCGACAGGATGCCTGCCCCTGGATTTACAAGCATATTCCCAAGCTGATACGTGATGAGCACAAGCAATGTCGCTGATATCGCAGCCGGCAGTCGTGATGAAAATTCATCGAGTTTTCCGGTGATTTTAGAGGTTATAATGATCAGCCACGGGTACAGGGGCGGCTTTTCAAGATAAGGTCTTCCGTTAAGATAGGGGTGTATGAAGTCGTTTCTCTCTATCATCTCCCGTGCCATAATGGCCTGCCTCGGCTCATCCGGATCCCATAGGGCGATAGCGCCGAGGTTGTTGAAAAAAAGAATTATTGATACGAGTATGACAAATAATGTTTTCATAGATAATTTTTTGCTGAAAAATTGGATACCAGAATTTATATTCTAATATTTGACATTTTTCAATATTTTTTATACCATATCACTTTGTGTCTTTATGGAAGAAGGCGAAACAAAAGAAGATATTTACGGCAGTGCAAAGGGGCAGCACTTGACGTTTGAGAGAAGGCTGCAAATGCTCCTTAGAAAACCGTATCTTACAGAAAACGAAGAGCTGGAAATTATCGTTTTGAAAAAGAAAAAGCTCTACCTTAAAGACATTATGGAAAAAACCAAAGATGAATTAAAAAAAGGGGAAGAAGGTTGAAGAAGACCGGAGCACAAATATTAATAGAATCATTAAAAATGGAAGATGTGGAAACGATTTTCTGTTATCCCGGCGGCGCCACCCTGTATATAACAGATGCGCTTTATTATTCTGATATACAACAGATTGTAGTGAGGCATGAGCAGGGGGCAGTACATGCAGCAGATGGATATTCCAGGGCATCGGGTAAGGTCGGTGTGTCACTAGTAACATCAGGTCCAGGGGCAACAAATACTGTTACAGGCATTGCGACCGCCTATATGGATTCCATACCCCTTGTGATTTTATCATGCCAGGTGAATACAATGCTTATTGGTAACGATGCCTTTCAGGAAGCTGATATAGTCGGAATTACAAGACCCTGCACAAAACACAGTTACCTTGTAAAAGATGTGAAAGACCTTGCCCGGATCATAAAAGAGGCCTTCTATATTGCCCGCTCAGGGAGACCTGGACCTGTGCTCATAGACATTCCAAAAGATGTTTCCGCAGCAGCCTGTGATTTTAAGTATCCAGATAAGGTTTCCATACGGAGCTACCAACCTACATATATCGGGCACCTCGGCCAGATAAAAAAGGCGCTGAAAACAATTGCTTCTTCAAAAAGGCCTGTCCTCTATACGGGTGGCGGTATTATCTCATCAGGCGCATCACAGGAACTTTTGAAGTTTGCAGAAAAACTTGCGCTGCCTATTACAAATACCCTCATGGGGCTCGGCGGTTTCCCCGGCAACCACCCTCTTTTTCTGGGGATGCTCGGCATGCACGGCACTTACGCCGCAAATATGGCCATCACCGAATCGGATTTGATCATTGCAATTGGCTCCCGTTTCGACGACAGGGCAACAGGCAAGGTTGACGAATTCGCCCCCCACGCAAAGATTATACACATTGATATTGACCCCACTTCAATCAGCAAAAATATAAAGGTCGATGTTCCTATAGTGGGGGATTCCAAACATGTCCTCAAAAAGATGGTAGAGGTTATCGAAGAAAGCAGTGATGATTTTAAGAATTACCATACGAATACAGCCGAATGGATACAAAAAATAGGCAGGTGGAAGAAAGACTACCCCCTGACTTACGTGAGAAACGGGATATTGAAACCTCAATACGTAATCGAAAGGATTTATGAGCTCACAAAGGGAAATGCCATAATAGCCACAGAAGTCGGCCAGAATCAGATGTGGGCAGCCCAGTTTTTCAAGTTCCTTAAACCGAGGACTATTTTAACATCCGGCGGACTCGGCACCATGGGTTATGGATTTCCTGCAAGTATCGGGGCCCAGGTGGCCTTCCCGAAGTCCCTCGTCATTGATATAGCCGGCGACGGGAGTATCCAGATGAATATCCAGGAGCTTGCTACTGCGGTACAATTTAAGCTTCCTGTAAAAATTGTCATTTTAAATAATAAATACCTCGGCATGGTCAGGCAATGGCAGGAACTCTTCTATGAAAAGAGATACACATGGACTCATATGGATTATGCCCCTGATTTCGTGAAGCTTGCCGAGGCATACGGTGCGGCAGGTTACAGAATCACCAGAGAAGAAGAGGTCGATGATATATTGCAGAAGGCCTTTCGCAACAACAAGACCACTATTGTTGACGTCCAGGTCAATCCTGAGGAGTGTGTCTACCCCATGGTGCCTGCTGGCGCCCCATTAAAAGATATGCTGCTCGTTTAGGAGGAAAATCTTGAGACATATTATATCTGTTCTGGTAGAAAATGAATTTGGAGTTCTTTCAAGGATTTCAGGCTTATTCAGTGGACGCGGTTTTAACATCGAGAGCCTTTGTGTTGCCGAAAGCCTTGACCCCACGACCTCAACAATGACCATAGTGACAACAGGCAACGATGCCATTATCGAACAAATTTTGAAGCAGTTGAACAAACTCATCAATGTCATTAAAGTAACAGACTTCAAAGAAATGGATTATGTTTCCCGTGAGATGATTCTGGTGAAACTGCATGCTGACGAAAAAACAAGGGAAGAGATACTGAGGATGGTAGAGATATTCAGGGGCAAAATAATCGACGTATCAGCAAAGACATATACCCTGTTGATTACCGGGGATGAAGAAAAGCTAAAGGCGTTCCTGGCCCTCATAAAACCGCTTGGCATAAAGGAACTTGTAAGGACAGGGCCGATTGCCATGGCAAGAGGTGACAGGATGATAAAACCAAAGGAAAAACAAACTAAAGGAGGAGAAGAAAATGGCTAAGATGTATTATGATAAAGATGCAGATTTAGGGGCCTTAAAAGGCTTGAAGATTGCAATAATCGGGTATGGCAGTCAGGGACATTCGCAGGCACAGAATTTGAGGGACAGCGGAGTGAATGTAATCGTAGCCGAACTGGAAGGTACGGCCAACTATAAAATTGCCAAAGAACACGGCTTTAAACCGGTAAGCGCTTCCCAGGCCTCAAAAGAGGCGGACATCATCCAGATTCTTGCACAGGATAATCTCCAGGCAAAACTATATAAGGATGAGATTGAAAAAAATATGAAAAAGGGGAAAACCCTCGTGTTCTCGCACGGTTTCAACATACACTACGGACAGATCGTGCCTCCCGCCGATGTGGACGTGATCATGATAGCCCCGAAAGGCCCGGGACATCTTGTGAGAAGGGAATTTGAGAGGGGAGCCGGCGTTCCATCCCTCATTGCTATCTATCAGGACTACTCGAAAAAGGCAAAAAAGACAGCCCTCGCATATGCAAAAGGCATAGGGGCAACAAGGGCTGGCGTTCTCGAAACCACCTTTGCGGAAGAAACAGAAACCGATTTATTCGGTGAGCAGGCGGTACTATGCGGAGGCGCATCGGAACTTGTGAAGGCAGGATTCGACACACTCGTTGAGGCAGGTTATCAGCCGGAGATCGCATATTTCGAATGTCTCCACGAGTTGAAACTCATTGTTGACCTGATGTATGAGGGCGGCATCTCATACATGCGTTATTCAATCAGTGACACCGCAGAATATGGTGATTTAACAAGAGGGAAGAGGGTCATATCGGAAGAAACCCGTGAAGAAATGAGAGACATACTTGCTGAGATTCAAAGTGGTGAATTTGCACGCGAGTGGATCCTTGAAAATATGGCAGGAAGACCTGTTTATACCGCTATAAAGAGAATTGAGAGCGAACACCTTATCGAAAAGGTGGGCAAACAACTCAGGGCAATGATGGGCTGGATCGGGAGAAAGGGTTGAGGGGAATACCCATTGCGAGGGAAGGGCTCCCCCTTATAGGCCTTTCCCTCGGTTTTTCCATCCTGTTGTTTGTGCTCGGTGTTCCGGTACTCCCGTTTATTATTTTCCTGTTTTTCCTGTTTTTCCTGTTTTTCTTCAGAAACCCCAAAAGGGTACCCCTTCACGATGATGGCTCGTTCATCTCACCGGCTGACGGGAAGATTATCGATATAAGCGATATAAATGAAGGTGAATTTATTCATGGTCGGGCAAGGAGGATATGCATATTTATGTCTCCCCTCGACGTCCACGTAAACCGCGCGCCCTGTGAGGGCAAAATCCTGAAAGTACAACACAGAAAGGGAGAGTTTGCGCTTGCCTTTAAAAAGGATATCGACAAAGAGAATGAAAGGAATTATATTCTTATAGATCATGGTGGAGAAAAGGTTCTTTTGGTTCAGGTTGCAGGTTTTTTGGCGCGGCGCATTATCTCGTATGTAAAGGAAGGGGATTTTGTAAAGAAGGGTGACCCTGTCGGTATGATTGCATTTGGCTCAAGGGTTGATATTTATTTTCCAGAAGAATATGAAAGTATGGTAAAATTAGATATGAAAGTAAAGGCAGGGGTAACTTCCCTGGCAAAAGCAAGGTTACGTTTTATGAAGAACAATGGATGACATATGGAAACAAGCACATTAGCGATAATCTATGAAGTAGCGAGTCTCGCGAGCGAGAGGGGAAGGCTCCGACAGCTTTGCTGGTGGAGGGGGCGACGCCAGCCCCAGAAAATCAGAAAGGGGGACATATGAGAAGAAGAAAAGGGAAAGGTATTTATATCTTACCAAACCTGCTAACCTCTATCAGTCTCTTTTCGGGGTTTTATGCAATTATTGCAACGATAGACAGGAAATTTATATATGCGGCTATAGCAATTTTTGTGTCAGCAATTTTTGATATGCTGGACGGCAGGGTTGCGCGCATGACAGGTTCAAGCAGTAAATTCGGGGTTGAGTACGATTCCCTCTCTGACGTGATTGCCTTTGGTGTAGCACCGGGGTTGCTTGTCTATATGTGGGCGCTGAAAGGCTATGGAAGGTTTGGATGGCTTGCAGCATTCCTCTATGTAGCCTGCGGCGCGCTCAGACTTGCAAGGTTCAATATCCAGGTTGAAACTATCCAGAAAAAACAGTTCCTCGGGCTTCCCATACCTGCTGCGGCAACAGTTGTCGCGGGAAGCGTATTGTTCAATTCGTGGTTAGTACCACATGGTATTGATTTAAAAACGGTCTTCATACCCATCCTGATTTATATTCTTGCCTTCCTCATGGTAAGCGATGTTCGCTACTTCAGCTCCAAGAATTTAGCGTTTTTCAAAGGCCGTCCATTCCGTTCTACGGTAACAGCAGTCCTGCTCATTGTAATAATTTTTCTTGAGCCGAGGATTACATTGTTTGGATTGACCTTTGCATACCTTTTATCAGGCCCTATTTATACCTTAGCCGAACGAAAAAAGATTATCCTTGAAGATGCTGCTTCCCATCAGAAAGATAATCCAGCAAGGCAAGGTGGTCTTCTATAAGCGCATCTGCCACTAATGCACTGTTCTTATATGCTATAAACTTAACACCTGAAGACAATGCCGTTTCTCTGTCCACTTCGGAATCCCCGATATAAAGGATTTTGTCTTTGTGAACATTCAGCGCCTTCAGGATCTTTTCAACTGACTCAGGGGCAGGCTTAGGCCTGGCCACATCCAGTGCGGTTACAACCATGTCAAAATAGGGCCAGAGGTTAAACCTCTCCATAATATGCTTCATCGATGTAGTCCTGTTTGTGCTTATGGCCCTTTTCATCCCCTTCTCTTTCAGTATGTTGATGGTTTCGATAAGGTTCGGCTCCATCTTGAGGTACTCAATAAAATCGCGCAGATCAACCTCTTTTTTTAAGAATTCTACTGCCTTTTTTTCTACTGCCTCGTTATCCGGGAACATGTAGCGAATCGATTCGAACACCGTGTGGGTGTGACAATATTTAAGCTCATCCGAAGTGAGGGGCCCTCTGTCCATTGATACTGCAATATGGTTATACAGTCTGCCGTTCGCTTCGAGGGAGTCAAACATCACACCATCACAATCATATATCACACATTCTATCTGCCACTTCTGCTGCTGCATCATTTTAGCTCCTTGATATGATTTCTTGGGTTTATCGCGTTTCTTGGGTTTCTTGGGTTTAAATAACTAAAGAAACCGGACAGACCAGAGGAACTATAGAAACGTGATTTCTGAAAAAATGCAAGCATAAAATTTATAGTTCTTAAATCTCATAATTATGTTACAATGCATTGCGAAAAAACCTGAGGAGGTAATATTATGATTAGTGTTTCCATTCCTGGCTGGGGTGATCTTGATATAGAATATCTTGTCATTGATTTCAACGGGACGTGTGCATTTGACGGAAAGCTCAAGGAAGGCGTCAAAGAGATGCTTGAAAAGGTCTCAAGATATATAAAGGTGTTTATCATAACAGCAGACAGCTATGACAATATAGACAATGAAACAAACATCATCGGTTTCAAGGTTCTCAAAGTAAAAAAAGAAAACAGCGGTATTGAAAAAGCAAAAATAGTAAAGGAACTTGGCCCGGAAAAGGTTGTCGCCATAGGGAACGGAGCGAACGATGCTCTTATGCTGAGAGAAGCTGCCCTCGGAATCTGTGTTTTTGGCGGGGAAGGCTGTGCAAATTCACTGATAAAAGAGGCGGATGTCTTTGTGACAAACATTCTGGATGCTATAAGTATCATCCTTCACCCCGAAAGATTGGTAGCAACATTGAGGGATTAAAACAAAACAGGGTTTGAAGGGCTAAGAGTTCAAGCGAAAACCACTCGCAACCATTAGCTCGCAATCCTTAGCTCGCAACCAAAACAGGTAAATAAAATCCATGCTCACTAATTTCATAAAAAAGATTGTTGGAACTAAAAACGAAAGAGAACTCAAGAAGGTCCAGCCTGTTGTTGAGGCGGCAGGGGCCCACGAAGGTAAGCTGAAAGCCCTTTCTGATCATGAGTTAAGTCAATATACACCCAGGTTCAGAGAGAGGATCGAGAACGGCGAAGAACTCGACTCAATCCTCCCTGAGGCGTTTGCGGTTGTCAGGGAAACTGCACGGCGTATAGTCAATATGAGGCATTTTGATGTCCAGCTCATCGGCGGTGTCGTCCTCCATGAAGGGAAGATTGCTGAAATGGCCACCGGTGAAGGAAAAACGCTTGTAGCAACACTACCCGTGTACCTCAATGCATTGACCGGCCTCGGCGTACATGTGGTTACCGTGAACGACTACCTTGCGCACAGGGATTCGGAATGGATGGGCCCTATCTATAAATTTCTCGGCCTCTCTGTGGGTGTAATTCTCAACCCCCTGGATGATGACGGGCGGAAAAAGGCGTATGCATGCGATGTAACGTATGGCACCAACAACGAGTTCGGCTTTGATTATCTGAGGGACAATATGAAATATTCCCTTGATGAGTGCGCCCAGAGGGAATTCAACTATGCAATTGTTGACGAGGTGGACAGCATCCTTGTTGATGAAGCGAGGACTCCGCTTATTATTTCCGGGCCTGCCGAGGAATCAACGGACAAGTACTACAAAATTAACAAACTAATATATCAGTTAAAAAAAGATAAAGATTTCATTGTGGACGAAAAGGCAAGAACCGCTTACCTTACAGAAGACGGGGTGGCAAAGATCGAGAAGCTCATCAATGTTGAAAACCTCTACGACCCAAAATATGTTGACCTGCTCCACCACGTAAACCAGGCATTAAAGGCACACAACCTTTTTAAAAGGGATGTGGATTATATTGTTAAGGACGGAAAGGTCATTATCGTAGACGAGTTCACCGGCAGGCTCATGGATGGAAGACGTTTCAGCGACGGACTCCACCAGGCGCTTGAGGCCGCTGAAAATGTGAAGATTGAACGGGAAAACCAAACCCTTGCCACGGTAACATTCCAGAATTATTTCAGAATGTACAAAAAGCTGGCCGGTATGACAGGCACGGCAGATACAGAGGCAGTGGAGTTCAAAAAGATATACAATCTCGACGTCATGGTAATCCCTACAAACAGAGACCTTATAAGAACAAACTATTCGGACGTTATATACAGGACCGAGAAGGAAAAGTTCAGGGCGGTCATCAACGAGATAGAAGATCTGCACAAAAAAGGGCATCCTGTACTTGTCGGAACACTGTCCATCGACAAATCGGAGAAGGTCTCGGAGATGCTTAAAAGAAAGGGCGTCCAGCACCATATCCTTAATGCGAAGAATCATGAGCGGGAAGCAGAGGTCGTTGCCCAGGCGGGACGATTGAAAGCAGTGACGATTTCCACAAACATGGCAGGAAGAGGAACCGACATACTTCTCGGCGGCAACCCGGAATTCCTTGCCCTCAGCATGTGTAAAGGGCAAAAAGGATCGGAGGAATTCGAGAAGGCCCTGGAGGAAGCACGAAAAATATGTGCTAAGGACAAAGAAGAGGTCATAAAACTTGGCGGACTCCATATCCTCGGCACTGAAAGACACGAATCGAGAAGGATTGACAATCAGCTCAGAGGAAGGGCTGGAAGGCAGGGAGATCCCGGTTCATCGAGGTTTTATGTCTCCCTGGAAGACGAGATTATGAGACTTTTCGGCTCTGACAGGGTCTCGCCAATGCTCGCAAAGCTCGGCATGAAAGAGGATATGCCCATAGAACATCCCTTCATAACAAAGGCTATTGAAAACGCGCAGTCACGTGTGGAAGGGCACAACTTTGAAATGCGGAAATATCTCCTTGAATACGACAACGTGATGAACAAACAGCGCGAGACCGTATACGGGATGAGAAAGCAGCTCATGAGTAACGAAGATATCCTCGATCAGATATTTGATATGATTGAGGGTATCTGTGAAGGTCTCGTAGATGAATATGCCCCCGAAAAGGTCTATCCTGAAGAATGGGAACTTACCTCTTTGAAAGGCAGGATCTTTGAAACCTTTTTCTTTCACATGGAATTCGATGCTATAGACTTTAAAACTATTACCAGACAGGGACTGCTTGAGATGGTGAAGGAAAAGGTCCTTGATGTCTACCGGCACAAGGAAACCGAATTTGGAGAAAATGAATTCAGGGCATTAGAGCGATTCATCACGCTGAATTCTCTTGATACACACTGGAAGGAGCATCTTCTCTCTCTCGACCATCTGAAGGAAGGTATCGGCCTACGAGGATACGGCCAGAAAGACCCTCTGAGAGAATACCAGAAAGAGAGTTTTGAACTATTCCTCGATATGCTTGATCAGGCCAAACTTGACACGGTAAGGAAGCTATATGCGGTACAGCCTGCGAAAGAAGAATTGACCTATAATGAACCGGTCATGTTTTTAAACAGAGGGGATGAGTTGTTGTCCCAACAGAAAGATAAAAAGATTGGCAGAAATGATCCCTGCCCGTGCGGCAGCGGGAAAAAATACAAAAGATGCTGCGGCAAATAAGATAATAGCTCATGGCTGATAGCTCATGGCGGCAAAAAAGGTTGAGTAGGGAAGGCAATGAGAAACGCGAATTACAGAAGGTTAGCCAAACTTCTAATAGTCTTGATGTCCTTGATTTGAGCTAATCGCGGAGGTTGTTATGGTAGACGGTATACGGTTCGCTGGTGTTGCATCCGGCATAAAGGCAAATGGTCTTGATCTCGGTCTCGCATTTTTCAAAGAACCGATGAATTGCCTGTCGCTTTATACGAGGAACAAGGTTAAGGCAGCCCATATCATCTACGATAGAAAGATAGAGCATAATCCTGTACGGGCAATCCTCGTGAACAGCGGGTGCGCGAACGCATGCACAGGGGAAGAAGGCGTTTCAGACCTGAAAACGATTGCAGAAGGGCTTTCAAACATCCTCGGAACCGGCAAAGAGGAGATACTTTTCGCCTCAACCGGTGTAATAGGGAAAAGACTGCCGATCGACAGCATGATCAGTGCACTGCCGGGTCTTTACAGGAACCTCAAAAACAACAATATCGAATCATTTGCGCGGTCAATCATGACAACTGACACCTACCCGAAGATAGTCAGCGAAACTATTCATGGAAAAAAGGCATATAACATCATAGGAGTGGCAAAAGGCGCCGGCATGATAAACCCGCTCTTCGCCACGATGCTTTCCTTTGTTTTTACGGATTATCCTGTTTCCCCCTCACGCATAAAAAACATCTTCTCCAAGGCGGGGAAGGAGACATTCGAAAGGGTAACTGTTGATGGTGAATGCAGCACAAACGATACCGTTACACTCTTTACTAAAACCGGCGAAGAGGATCTGGACGGACTCGACGATTTCAAAGATAAGCTGAATCTTGTCATGAAAGCCCTGTCAATAATGATCATAAAGGACGGGGAAGGCGCTACACGGGTGATACATATAACGGTACAGGGGGCAAAGAAAAAGGAACACGCGGAAAAGATTGCAAGAAGGATAGCTATTTCGCCTTTAACAAAAACGGCCTTTTTCGGGTGTGACCCCAACTGGGGGAGAATCATTGCAGCAGCCGGGGATGCAGACGTACCACTACAACCCTCAAGGATAGAGATCATCATGCAGGGCAGGCAGTTGGTAAAAGACAGCGTAGAAGTACCCTTCGATGAACAGGAATTGAAAAAGATGATGAACAAGAAAGAGATAGAACTGATCGTGGACCTTCACGACGGAAAGGCAGCCTTTGACATATATACCACCGACCTCACCTATGATTACATAAAGATCAATGCCTCATATCGAAGCTGACCAACAGAATAGTTCATGGCTCATAGCTCATAGAAGAAGGTTAGAGGTCTGGAAGGTTAGAGGGTTGGCTAAACCTTTACACATCCAACCTTCCAGACATCCAAATCCTCTGTATGATGTACAAAAAGGTTTGTCAGGATGTGAAAAAATCCCTCACAGCCTTTGTGATATACGCTTTTTCCGCCTTTGTTAATTCAGGATATGCGGGGAGTGCAAGGCTTGTGAGCGCTGCCTTTTCTGCAACGGGAAAGGAACCTTTTTTATATCCCAGCGATGAGAAGCATTCCTGCAGGTGTAATGGAACAGGGTAGTATATTCCCGTCTGTATCCCTTTTTCCCTGAGGAAACCCTGAAGCCCGTCCCTTTCTTTCATATCTTTCATACGGATCACATATTGATGAACAATATGCGAACCATCATCGCCCACATCCGGAAAGATAACGGGAAGCCCCTTCAGCATTTTATTGTAATACTTTGCATTTTCGATCCTTTTCCTGTTCCATGATTCAAGGTAGGGAAACTTTGCCACGAGGGCACAAGCCTTTATTTCATCAAGCCTGCTGTTAAACCCTATCATTTCGTGGTGATACGGGGTGTTATCCATGCCGTGCACCCTTAATTTTCTGACCTTTTCGCCTAAACCCTTCCTTTTTGTGAGCACCATACCGCCCTCACCAATGCCGCCAAGGTTTTTCGTCGGATAAAAACTTAAGGATGCAATGTCACCGAAACTTCCCGACATCCCGATGCCTTTCCTGGCACCAAGAGACTGCGCCATGTCTTCAACAACGGGTATCCCGTGCTTTTCAGCTATCATGCACACAGCATCCATATTGCAGAGCTTTCCAAAAAGGTGCACGACAATAATCGCCTTTGTCTTCGGCGTAATTGCCTTTTCTAAAAGTACGGGGTTTATATTCAGGTCATGTTTTTCCACATCAACAAAAACCGGTTTTGCATTGATAAGGGCTATAGAACTCGCTGTTGAAAAAAATGTATAAGGGGTTGTAATGACCTCATCCCCGTTTTTTATGCCGAGGGCCATAAGGGAAAGGATGAGTGCGTCCGTCCCGTTTGCGCATGATATTGCATGGGGCACCCCGGTGTATTCTGAAATAGTGCTTTCAAGCAGATTACAGTATTTCCCGAGGATGAGTCTTTGCTCTGTGAGAATCTCCTGCAGACCTTTGAATACATCTTTTTTAACCTTCTTGAACTGGGCCTTTAAGTTGATTACGGGAATGTTCATATCTTAGATACTCCTTTAAAAATTAAAGTATAATACAAAGCAACCTTGGGTGGCGCATATCTTCTCCTTCGGCCTGCTTTCCCTCTCTTTCACCTTTCACTTTTCTCAATTCACTGCCTTTATACCACACTCATCCTGCATTTCTCAATAATTCATTGAATTCAGATATCAGTAAGGTTACATTGGTAACTATGGAAAGGTATGGAAATATTAAAGGAAAGGCCTTCTTTCTGCTCATGTTGTTCTGGTTCATATGGTTTATGAACTTCAGCGTGCGCACCGTATTTGCGCCTATCATGCCCCTGATTGAAGATGAGTTTCTGATAAGCCATGCAAAAGCAAGCAGCCTCTACGTTTTTACCTCCCTCGGATACGGAATTTCACTTTTCTTTTCAGGCATGCTTTCCGGTCTGTTCGGTTACAAGAGATCTATCATTGCCTCTCTGCTTGTATCAGCTGCTGTATTCTTTGTTCTCCCTTCCATTAAAGCATTCTCCCTTGTTTCACTTTCAACCTTCGTGCTGGGACTCTCCACCGGGGTCTACCTGCCTTCCATAATACCCCTCATAACAGAATATTATAATGAAAAGGTATGGGGGAGGGCTATTGCCATCCATGACACTGCTGCATCTATAAGTATTTTTTCCATACCGTTCATTGCGCTCTTTTTCCTCAGGTTTCTCCAGTGGAGACAGATATTTTATGTATTCGGCATTGTTTTCATTATATCGATAGTTATATTTGCAATTACCGTTCAGGAGATAAAGATCCAGACGAAAACAGGGAACATCCTTGGAGACCTTGTTAAAAGTAAAACGCTCTGGCTTATGGGGGCAATCTGGATATTCGCCGCAGGTGCAAACCTCGGTGTATATTTTATCATCCCCCTCTACCTCACCAAGGAATTATCACTTGATATCGGGTATGCAAATAAAATATTCGGCATATCGCGGCTCGGGGGTGTCTTCGTTGCCATAATGTCAGGTTTTATTATTGACAGGTTCAGTCTGAAAAAAACAATGTTCTTCCTTGTATCTGTCGCCGGGGTGTTTACAATGCTCCTCGCATGTAAAGACATAAGGTTTCTGGAGGTCTTTCTTTTCCTTCAGGCAAGTGTAATGGGAGGATTTTTTCCGGTCGGGCTTGTATCGATATCGCGCGCCTTTAACCGGGAACAGAGGGGTATGGCGACAGGGCTGATCGTTACCCTCGGCGTCATCTTCGGCCTTGGCATAATACCTTATTTCCTCGGTCTTTCCGGTGACCTCGTAAGCTTTCGTCTGGGGATGTTTGTGCTGGGCGTCCTGATGGTTCTTGTAAGTGGATTGACATTTTTCCTGAAAGAACTGAAGTAGCCCTGATGTTTTGTTATCAACCCAAATATGTCGTTTGGAAGGTGTCGGGGTATCCCGGAGCAAACCGTCGAGAGGCGAGGAAGCTCGGGGCTAAGGGGCAAAGGATTTCGGATGATTGGAAGGTTGGATGTTTGGATGATTAGCTAACCTTCTAAACTTCTAACCCTCTAGACATCAATCAATAAT
>CAYMTB010000047.1:0-18639 GCA_964393225.1 uncultured Syntrophorhabdaceae bacterium | reverse complement strand
CGCAGCTTCGCAACCTCGCAACTTCTCAATTTCGGAATCACTGTTTGAGAGGGATGGTCCGACGCCTATATGATTCAAATGATAAATCCGGGATAAGGTGATATGGGACTGATATGGATAAATGACGTTTCGGTAAGCTTCGGCGAACCGCGGCTGCTGGATTGCGCTACGCTTCAGATTGAGGCAGGAGAAAGAATCGGCCTGCTGGGACGGAACGGCTCCGGCAAATCGACCCTCATGAAACTGCTGACAGGCGAAATCACCGCGGATGCAGGCAGGATTGTTCATAGCGGCAACGTGAGAATAGCCATGCTGCCGCAGGATGTACCCGACGATCTGGCAGGAACGGTTTACGATATTGTGGCTTCCGGTGGTGAAGAACACGCTGAACTGCTCAGGAAATATCACGAACTGACCATTCAAATAGGCCGGAGCAGCGATGGCAGCCTCCTTAGAAAACTCGAACATGTTCAGCACCAGATAGAAACATCGGGCGCCTGGCATTTTCACCAGCGGGTAGAAACGGTGATCACAAGGACTGAACTGGATGAAAATGCCGGGTTCCGCTTCTTATCTGCCGGCTTGAAACGCCGGGTCTTTCTGGCCAGGGCACTGGCGAACGATCCGGACCTCCTGCTGCTCGATGAGCCCACCAATCATCTTGATGTCAGCACCATTCTATGGCTTGAAGATTTCCTGCTGAAGTATGAAAAAACGTTCATGTTCGTCACCCATGACCGGGCATTTCTCCAGCGATTGGCGACACGTATCGTTGAAATCGACCGGGGCCGCCTCGTATCCTTCGACTGCGATTACAGGACTTACCTCGAACGCCGGCAGTCCCTGCTGGAAACGGAAGAAAAGGAGTGGCATGATTTCGACAAGAAATTGGCCAAGGAAGAAATCTGGATCAGGCAAGGGGTCAAGGCGCGTAGGACACGCAACGAGGGCAGGGTTCGGGTACTGGTGCATATGCGTCAGGAGCGGGCACGAAGGCAGGAGCAGGCTGGCGTCTCCCGACTTGTAATTCAGGAGGCGGAGCGGAGCGGCCGGATGGTTGTTGATGCCGAAAAGGTTTCCTTTGCCTGGGGCAATAAGAAGATTGTTGAAGACTTCTCCACTACTATCATACGTGGCGACAAGGTGGGCATCATCGGACCTAATGGTTCCGGCAAGACCACCCTGCTCAGGATACTCCTCGGTGATCTCAAACCTCAGCAGGGAAGGGTTCGTCTGGGTACCGGGATCGAAATTGCCTACTTTGACCAGCTCCGGGCGCAACTTGACGAAAATAAAACCCTCAGGGAAAATATTGGCGGAGGCAACGACACGATTATTGTGGGCGGCACCTCGCGGCATGTTGTGGGCTATCTTCAGGGTTTTCTCTTTTCGCCTGAGCGGATAATGTCGCCTGTAAGCTCTCTCTCGGGCGGTGAACGCAATCGCCTGCTTTTAGCTAAACTCTTTGTCATCCCGTCCAATGTTCTTGTCCTGGACGAACCCACCAACGACCTTGATGCTGAAACGCTGGAACTGCTTGAAGACCGGCTGCTTGAATACAGCGGGACGATCCTGATGGTCAGCCATGATCGTGAGTTTCTCAATAATGTGGTGACCTCGACGATTGTCTTTGAGGGCGAGGGACTGTTACAGGAATATGTGGGTGGCTATGACGACTGGCTCAGGCAGCGGAAGACACCGGTTGAACCATCGAAGTCGACTGCGCCAAAGGAACAAAAGGAAAAGAGAGAGAAACGCCCGAAGGAAAAACAAAGACTGTCTTTCAAAGAAACCCGGGAGCTTGAAGCACTGCCGCAGACAATAGAGACTCTGGAGGCAGAAAAACAGAGCCTCACGGCAACTCTGAATTCCCCTGAATTCTATGCAAGCTATGATGCGGCTAAATTAAGGACAGCCAATGATCGGTTGGAAGCCCTTGAAAAGGAGCTGGATGAAGCCTATCATCGCTGGGATGAACTGGAAAACATGGTTGCGAAATTCAGCAATACACCGGACTTCAGGGCTTAAGTGCAGGATGTTTAGAGGGTTAGAAGTTTAGAGGGTTAGCTAATCATCCAAACATCCAACCTTCCAATCATCTAAAATCCTTGGTTTGCTCCGGGATACCCCGACACCTTCCTAACGACACATTTGGGTTAAAACAATATAGATCATCTATCAACCCAAAACTCATCACTCAAAACTCAAAACTGATTCATCAGTCTTTCCCTCAGCATGGTATATCTTTTCTGCGGGTTGTTGTTATTGATTGCGATTGAAAGGGCCTTTTTGGTGCCGATGAGAATGACGAGCTTCTTGCCCCGCGTGATGCCCGTATAGATAAGATTCCTCTGTAAAAGCATGTAATGCTGGGTTAGCACAGGGATTATGACCACAGGGTATTCACTGCCCTGCGACTTGTGCACGGAAATGGCATAGGCAAGGACGACCTCATCAAGCTCGGAGAATTCATATGTTACCCTTCTTCCATCATAATCCACAGTCATTTCCTGCACTTCTCTGTCGATGCCTGCAACCCTTCCAATATCCCCGTTATAGACATCCTTGTCATAATTATTTCTGATCTGTAATACCTTATCTCCCGTCTTGAATACCTTCCCGCCGCGGACAATTTCCTCCTTTTTATTGTTCAACTCCTTCTGAAGCTCGGCATTCAGGTTCGCCACGCCTATCGTTCCTCTATGCATGGGCGCCAATACCTGTATATCATCGAGTGGATGAAAACGAAACCGTGAAGGTATGCCCTCCTTGCAGAGGTATACAATCTTTTCGAGTACCTTTTCGGGCTCATCAATAAAGAAGAAATAAAAGTCCTTACTGTGTGTTTCGTCGCCCTGAAATATCGGCATCTCTCCGTTATTAATCCTGTGGGCATTGACAACAATCATGCTTTCACGTGACTGCCTGAATATTTGATCCAGTATGACTGTGGGGATGCGCTTCGAATTAATAATGTCCTTCAAAACACATCCGGCCCCTACCGAAGGCAGCTGATCAATGTCGCCCACAAATATCAATGTGGCTTTTAAGGACACCGCCTTAAGAAAATGGTGCATGAGCAGGGTATCAACCATTGATGTTTCATCAATTATTATTAAATCGGCATCAAGCGGATTCAGCTCATTCCGCTTAAATGCACCGCTGCCCGGGGTATATTCGAGGAGACGGTGTAATGTCCTGGCCTCATGGCCCGTTGCCTCTGTCATTCGTTTCGCTGCCCGGCCGGTAGGCGCTGCAAGCAGGACCTTCTGCCCCATCTTTTTGTAAATTTTAATAACAGAATTTATGATCGTTGTCTTGCCGGTACCGGGGCCGCCCGTAATCACCATAAGCTTGCTGTTAATCGAGTCCTTCACTGCCTCAATCTGTTTTCCGGAAAGGGTTATCTTGAGCATCCCCTGCACCCAGTCGATAGCCTGATCAATGTTGATTAATCGTAACTGCTTCGGTGCGGTAAGGAGAGATGTCAAATGCCGCGCAATCTCGACCTCGGCAATGTGAAACCGTGTAAGGTAAACCGCTTTGAATTTTGAATTTTGAATTTTGAATTTTGAATTAAGAATCTCTTCTATGACGACTTTTTTTTGAGAGGAAACGGAGTCGAGGGCAACGGGGATACGGTCTTCCTCCACATCGAGAATCTTGCCACACTCTGTAACCAGAAGGTCATACGGGTAATAGACGTGGCCGTCATCGGAAAGCTGATTCAGCACGTGAAGGATGCCTGCCTCAATACGGATTTGAGAATCTTTAGGGATACCGAGTTTTTCAGCTATTTTGTCAGCTGTTATGAAGCCGATCCCGAATATGTCCATGGCGAGTCTGTAAGGGTTTTCGCTCACCGCCTTCACTGAATCCCTGCCATAATGCTTATATATCTTTATCGCGTAGGAGGGGCTTACACCATGTCCCTGGAGGAAAATCATCACATCCCGGATATCCTTCTGCTCTTCCCAGGCATTCCGGATCATCTCAATCCTCTTTTCACCGATACCGGGAACCTCGTTGAGCCTTTCTATACTGTTGTCGATAATCGAGAGTGTATCAATGCCGAATTTCGACACAAGTCTTTTTGCCGTAACAGGACCTATGCCCTTGATCATGCCTGAACCGAGATACTTTTCTATACCCTTCACCGTTGCAGGCATTATTGATTCGTATGATACTACTTTAAATTGTTCGCCATACCGGGGGTGGTTATCCCAGAAACCCTGAAGCTTCAACACTTCTCCGGGGATTAACGATACAATGCTTCCAACAATAGTAACCAGACCTGCCCTTCCCTGCACCTTTACCTTGGCGATGGTATAACCGTTTTCTTCATTATAGTAAGTAATCCGTTCTATCTGTCCTTTGATTTCAAGCTGCGCTTTATCCTTAAACATCTGTTTATAATATCAGCACTAAGGGAAAAGGTACATTGTTTTCATAAATATTAATATTTCATGAAATATGAAAAATACTTCATGAAATATCTTGACAAATAATTTTCATATTATTAAAATTTAACAGAATGATGGTTAAGGTAAACAGGGAACGGCTGAGCAATCAGATTTATATGATCCTGAAGGAAATGATAGCTGATTATCGTTTCAGCCCGGGAATGCGCATTAACGTTGAGCAGATAGCAAAAGAAGTCGGGGCAAGCAGGACCCCTGTGTGGGAGGCGGTGCATCGCCTCATCCAGGAAGGTCTCCTTGAGAACATTCCGAACCGCGGGGTTTTCATGTCCACGCTGACTCCAAAGCAGGCCATTGAATTTTATACGGTAAGGGAAATTCTCGAAGGACTTGCCGCGCGTCTCGCAATTCAGCATATCAACGATAAGACTATTAAGAATATGCAAAAATGCCTTGATGAACAGTACAAGGCCGTCCGGAGAGAGGATTTAGTCACTTACTCAAGGCTGGATTACGATTTCCATGCTATTGTCTATGAAGCAAGCGGCAACCGTACATTACAGGAAATGCTTGAAACAATAAAAACCAAAATGCGTCCTATTGCAATGCATATCACCCCTATCCTTTCAAGCTTATACCATGATCACGTTGAGATTCTGGAAGCATTTAAGGAAAGGAATCCTGACAAGGCAGAAGCCGCATTTCGACAACACAATCTTCAAATGATCGCTCAGATAAAAAACAGTATGGAAACGAACGAATGGAAGGAGGTGCCGGGAGATAGTGCAAACCCGTTAAAAGGATAAGATTTACGACAACTTAAAGGAGGTATACCATGTTTAAAAAAGCCACACCGCTCTCAATATGCTTCATTTTATTAACTTTTATCACAGGCCTGCTATTTGCGACAGGGGTTCAGGCAGCACCCCAGGACAAGGTAAGAATAGGGCTCATGTTCGGATTGACCGGAGCCGCATCCCCTATCGGACCGGTACAGCTTGATGGCGCAAAATTAGCGATCAAGGAAATAAATGCCGCAGGCGGAGTAAAATTCGGAGCAAAAAAGGTTCCCATAGAAACCTTTGTGAAGGACGATGAATCCAAGCCTGATATTGCTATCAGAAGGTTCCGGGAAATGGTTGACGAAAACAAGGTAAATGTTATCGTAGGCCAGACATTTGCCCCTCTCTCTGCAGCACTCAATAAAGAGGTAAAAAAGACCCCCATCGCATATTTCCCGGTTAATGTTGTTGCCATAAACATGTTCGAAAAGAGTGAAATGGCTGAGACAACCTTTTCAATACATGGATGCGCTTATTCGATAGGCTATGCCGGGGCTTCATATATTGTCGACAAACTGGGCCACAAAAATATCGTCTTCTTCGGTCCTGCTTATGCCTTCGGACGTGACCAGTGGGCAGGCGCCAAGGCAGCGTTTGAAAAAAGAGGCATCAAGGTTGAATATGTGGAATCACCTGTTGGAACAAGCGACTACACTTCTTACCTCACAAAAATCAAAGAGAAAAAACCTGAGATCGTTATGCTTGCACACTGGGGTGTTGATGCCATCAACGTGTTAAAACAGTCCTATGAAACAGGCTTAAAAAAGACCTCAAAGATATGGTTTGACTGGATGACCAACTCCTTTGGAAGCGGAGTGCCGCCGGAAGCCCTCGAAGGCGTTTACTCACTCATGTCATGGTACTACGATATGAAAGGTTTTCAGGATGCTGCGATCGTAAAGGCCTCTGATGCCTTTACAAAGAAATTCCAGCAGGAATATAAATATCCCCCGGATCCCTATTCTGCAATGGCATACGAAGGGGTAATGGAGGCGGTCAGGGCTATGGAACTTGCGCAGTCCGTTGACGGAAAGGCAATGGCAAAGGCATTGATGGCCAACCCGAAATTTGACTCCATGAAGGGCCAGGGTGTCTGGAGAGCTGACCATCAGCCTGTCTTCAAATACGGGGCTTATGTTGTTCTTGGAAAAGGTGCAAACGAAAGAAAAGACAAAAAGTGGGACCTTGTAAAGATCATCGGTGCATACACGGGCGAGGACTATCTTCCACCATTGTCATCTCTGGGGTATTAAAAAAGAGGGGCGGAATCCTGCCCCTCAAAAATGCGGTGAGATATGGCTATAGAAAAACCGATAATTGAAACAAAAGATGTCACGATACAATTCAACGGTCTCGTTGCAGTCGATCAGGTAAGCTTTACCATGAAAGAAGGCGAGGCAATCGGGGTTATCGGGCCGAATGGTGCAGGAAAAACAACCTTTTTCAACCTGCTCACAGGCCTCTTCTTTCCTACAGGAGGAAAGATATTCTTCTCCGGGCGGGATATCACCACGATCCCGCCTTACAAAAGGGTCACGATGGGGATTGTAAGGACATTTCAGCTTGTTTCAGTCTTTGATTCACTCCCGGTCATTGATAACCTTATTCTCTCGACAAATAGAATCAGCGGCAACCATGTGTCCAGGGGGAAATTTTTCTTTGGCAATGCCCACCAGCCCAATATGGTAGAGAGATGCATGGATGCTCTGAAGGTAATGGGTATAGAAGGCAAGGCACAATTCATGACATCCGAGCTCTCATACGGTGATAAACGCAAGCTTGAAATAGCGGTTGCTCTCTCTCTGAACCCTAAAATACTTCTCCTTGACGAACCCTTTGCCGGACTAAGCGATATTGAAATAGGTGAGGTTTCTCATATCATCCGGGAAGTGAAAAAAAGGTTCTCCTTCGTGATCATAGAGCACAAGATATCCCGTATTATTGACCTCGTACAAAGGTTATGCGTTATGCATGAAGGAAAACTTATTGCCGAAGGACCACCGGCCGAGGTGTTGAGCAATGCCCTTGTGAGAGAAGTTTACTGGGGCAAAGAGGAGGGATTGAAATGCTCAGTGTAAACAATATCGACACCTCCTACGGTCATGCGAAAGTGCTCCACGGAGTATCGCTTCAGGTCGATTCAGGTGAAATGGTTTTCATTGCCGGGCGAAACGGGGCAGGCAAAACAACGCTGCTGAAATCGATTGCCGGCTTCCTCACCCCTTCAACAGGATCAATAACATTCGACGGCAGCAGTATCATGGGCCTTAAGGCGGAAAAGATTGCCTTATCCGGGATACGGTATGTATTCCAGGATAAACGGGTATTTTCGAAATTGAGCGTGAAAGAAAACCTTGAGCTTGCAGCATATCCAGTCAAAGAAAGCATATCTGATGCCATTCAAAAGGTAATCAGTATCTATCCGAAAATCGAAAAATTTCTTAACCTGAAGGCGGGGAGCTTAAGCGGCGGTCAGCGGCAGATACTGCTCATCGGCAGGGCGCTCATCGGCAACCCGAAATTGCTCCTCATAGATGAGCCGACAGAAGGTCTTGCGGCGGGCACCATCAACGATATTTTAAATGTCCTCTCCACAATGAAAGGAAAGGTTTCCATGCTTATCGTGGAGCAGAACCTCTCGGTTGTCGGAATGCTTGCAGACAAGGTGTATATGATGAAGGAAGGGAAAATCGTCCAGGAAGTTACTGAAAAGGCAGAGATGAATGACAAAGCAAAATTGGAACAATGTTTGTGATAAAACGTGAAAGGTGAAATGGAAAAGGTGAAAGGTGAAAAAAGGCAGGCTGGAGGCAAGTAAGGTATAACCCTCTGCCGGCTTGTGCCGTTCGTGTGAGTCTGCACAGCGAGCACGGCGAGCGAGAGGGGGAGGCTCCATACGGCTTTGCCGTTGGAGGGGGCGACGCAAGCCCCAGAAATTGAACGTTGAACAAAAAAACAGGAGGGAAATAATGAAAGCACAGAAAAAGGCGCCAAAGATTGAAGCAGCTAAAACTGCGATTGTTTTGATTGAGCCGCAGTATGATTTCCTCAAACCGGGCGGCTCCATGTATCAGTTTATCGAGAAACAGCTTGAAAAAAGAAATGTCATCCCGAATCTCGTGGATTTTATCAATAAGGCGAGAAAAAAGGTTAAAAAGATCATCTATGTACCCTTTGAGGAATTTGAACCGGGATTCCCTGAAATCGATAAAAACGGCCCCGGAATGGGAGGCCTCAGGGGTCTTGAAATTGATATGCCCACAGGCTGGAAAATTGATGGGAAGCCTGTAGCAGGGGCATGGGTAAAGGGTACCCCGGGACCGGAGATCATACCGGAGCTGACCCCGAAAAAAGGGGACATCATCGTAAAAGGGAAAAAGACACTAGATGCCTTCTGGTCTACCGCACTTGACTACACATTAAGGGTAAACATGATCGAATGGCTGGTAATTGTGGGATTCCATACCAACTGGTGCGTAGAATCAACTGCAAGATCCGGATATGATAAGGGATACAGGGTCGTTGTTATCGGTGATTGCACAGGCACAGATACCGACGAAGAACAGAACTACGCTGAGAAGTTTATTTTTCCGAAGATTGGTACAGTGATGAATTATAAAGAATTTTTGAAAAGCCTTACATAGATAACCCCTCTCCATACCCCCAACCCCCCTAACTTTCTCCCCCAGCGCGTGGGGGAGAAAGCAGGAGAGGGGTAAAAAAGGGATGGCAGCAGGAAACCCCCGTGCAGTTTTAAGGAGGATTTACATTGAACACAGATGGGAAAGATATAGGCATATATAAAACAGGTATTGGAAGAAGTTTTCTCGACCTCGCCATCATTGCCGCCGGTTTTTTTGTGATTCTTCCTGCGCTGGGGATAAACCGCACTACCGACTTTATTATCTTCTGCATCTTCGTCCTCGGATTCAATCTCCTCTACGGGTTTATGGGAAGGCTCTCCTTCGGCCATATGCTCTACCTCGGGACAGGCGCGTATGCAATCACACTTTTCACCGAACACATTTCACATAATCCTTTACTGGCAGTCCTTGCGGGGATATGTGCAGGTGCACTTATCGGGGTTATTATCGGGCCGGTTATTGTTAGGACAACCGGTGCCTGTTTCGCGCTTATAAACCTCGCGTTCGATCAGGTCGGATACTTCCTTGTCCTTGTGGCATTTTCCAAATATACCGGCGGCGAAGACGGTATGTCGGTATATTTTTCAAAGATGGGTTTTATCGACTTCGGGAAAAAACCTGTCCTGTTCGGTTTTACCTTGTTCTGCCTGCTCCTCACGTATTATTTTCTTAAGAAGTTCACTTCCTCTCCATACGGGATTCTCATAAAAAGCATCAAAGAAAACGAAACAAGGGTAAAGTTCCTTGGCTACAATACCTTCACCTATAAATGGATAACCTTCATCATTTCAACATCCGTCGCAGCGTTTGCCGGGGCGCTCTCAATACTTAACTACGGGTATGTTACACCCAGCTTTATCGACCCTTCAAGGGCGGTCGAGGTAATCTTTGCTGCATTAATAGGTGGATCGGGCAGTCTCTACGGCGCTATAATCGGGGGCGTCATTTATATGGCCATCAGTAATTATCTCGCTTCCTATATATCGCGGTGGGAGATGTTTCTCGGGATAGCGCTCCTTATCTGTGTGTTCCGTTTTCGAAGCGGTGTCTGGGGATACGTGGCAGGTAAACTGAAAATACGTACGGCGGCATAAGGAGAGGTAATAATGATAAACACGATTGCATACGGATTAACAATCGGTGGCATTTTATATATCATCAGCATAGGGCTTTCCCTCACGTTCGGCACCATGAGGATAGTTAATTTTGCCCACGGCCTGATATACACAATCGGCGCATACCTTTTAATTACAACCCTGCCCATTGTGAGGAACAACTTCATCCTTGGCGCGGCTATCGCCGTCCTTGCCGTTATTCCTATCAGTTATGTTATCGAAAGGTTCGTGGTGCGCAAACTGTACGGGGTGTCAATCGATTATGCTATCATTGCAACATATGCTGTAGTGCTCATCGGGGTTGATCTCATCAAATGGATCTGGGGGGCCTCCCCTATTCCCCTTTCTGATCCTGTAGGGATTGATGTTGCCTTTTTCGGCATTACACTTCCGCTGTACCGTCTGATCATCATAATACTCGCCATTGTTATTTTTATTGCCCTATCGATATTCTTCAAAAAAACGATGGTGGGGAAAATCGTCGTTGCAGCCCTTGAAGATAAGGATGCAGTGAGAAGTCTGGGAATCAATGTTGACAAGTATTTTGCTTATATCTTTGTCATAGGAAGCTGCCTTGCTGCCCTTGGAGGGGTATTATATGCGCCGATCACCTCTGTTCACCCCTACATGGGTACTATGGTTCTCCTTATAAGCTTTGCTGTCGTTCTTGTCGGGGGGCTCGGCAATATAAAAGGCACGTTCATCTCGGCATTTGTTCTCGGTATGGTCATGTCTGTCACGGGAAGACTCTGGGGGCCTGCCGCAGAAACGATGGTCTTCGTTGTCATGGGGATTGTATTGATATTCAAGCCGATAGAAGTGTAGTAGAAACGGTGAAAGGTGAAAGGCAGCTCATGGTAATAAAAATCTGTTCACAATTCACGGTTCACTGTTCACAGCTAAGCAATAACTGCTAAGAGCTAATATGGAAAATGATTCGTCCAGAGAAATTGCAGTCGATATTTTCAATGCTGCAATACAAGCCGTTGATCCCTGCAAATTGGTTAAAGGCTATGCTGAATCCATATTAACAGCATATAACAAAGAGCATTGCAGTAAACTCTATCTTGTCAGCTTTGGTAAGGCTGCCTTTGCAATGGCAAAGGCACTTGCAGAGAGCAGTATCCGGGATATTATCACAAAAGGGATAGTCATCACCAAATACGGGCATGCACAGGGTACATTAACCGGCAATATCGAAATTTTTGAAGCAGGCCATCCTGTTCCTGATGCAAAGGGATTAGCCGCAACAAAACATGTAATAGATATGCTTAAAAACGGGGACAGACAGACCCTTATACTTTGTCTAATATCAGGCGGCGGCTCCGCCCTCCTCGCAGCCCCCTGCAACAGCATAACCCTCGATGAAAAACAACGGATCACAGAATTACTTCTTAAAGCCGGGGCAGATATAAACGAGCTTAATACTGTGAGAAAACACATTTCTGCCATAAAAGGCGGGAGACTCGCAGAAATCGCATACCCCTCAAGGGTCATTTCCCTCATATTATCGGACGTCATCGGCGACCCGCTGGACGTGATCGCATCAGGGCCGACAGCAGCCGACGAAACCACCTATCAGGATGCCATTCAAGTTATTGACAAATATGGACTTAGAGATAGCATTCCAGATCATATATTGCACATATTAATGAAAGGTTCTGAAGGAAACGTAATGGAAACTCCCAAAAGGGGGCATCCTGTATTCGAAAGGGTAGAAAATATCATCATCGGAAGCAATAATATAGCAACCGGAGCGGCAGCAAAGAAGGCAATAGAATCAGGTTTTGAAACGACCATTCTGACATCTGAGCTTCAGGGAGAAGCCCGCGAAGCAGCAAAATGGCTGGCGGAGTTTGCAATTAAAAAACTCAAAACTCAAAACTCAAAACTCAAAACTCAAAACTCGGTATGTCTGATTTCCGGCGGGGAGACAACGGTGACTGTGCAGGGAAGCGGCATCGGGGGGAGAAACATGGAACTTGCCCTTGCCTTTGCCCTCGAGATAGCAGGCATAGATGGAATAACCCTTTTGTCTGCGGGCACCGACGGCACAGACGGTCCCACTGATGCGGCGGGGGCCATTGTCGATGGACAGACAATAAAAGAGGCAACTGCAAAAGGTCTTGACCCTTTGGTCTACATGGAGCATAATGATTCTTATATATTCTTTAAATACGCCGGCGAGCTTTTTGTCACAGGTTCGACAGGAACGAATGTGATGGATATACAAATCATCCTGATTCAATAAACAAAGGATGATAAAAAATAAGGAGGAATAGTTATGGGAAATACAATTAAATGGGAAACGGATTGGAAAATAGCCCTTTCCAAGGCACAGGCTGAGAAAACACCTGTTCTGGTTGATTTTTTTAACCCTGGCTGAATCGGCTGTCAGCAGATGGATACAGTTTCGTATCCAGACTCCAAAGTAGCAGATTTTATCTCAAACAACGTCATTCCATTGCGTGTGCCGTTCGATGCAAAACCATTGGCTGCAGATTTCAACGTAAAATGGACACCCACTCTCGTCACAGTTGACTGGATGGGCATAGAGCACCACCGCACAGTCGGTTTTCTGCCGCCTGAGGAATTAATCCCTTCTATACTGCTCGGATTGGCAAAAACCTATCATGAACTTGATCAATTCCCTGCAGCGCTCCAGGCACTGGAAAGGATTATAGCCGAATATTCAAAAAGCGGTTCAGCGCCCGAAGCCGTCTTTCTACGAGGCGTCTGCGGATACAAGAGCACTCATGACCCGAAACCGCTTAAACAGGCATACGAAAAACTCATCGCGGAATACAAGGACAGTGAATGGGCAAAACGGGCATTGCCGTATAGACTGATACCTTAAAAACAGGGTCCGAGGGGCCGAGGGTTCAAGCGGTCGAGAGGAAAGGATGAGAAATTTAGAATTTTGAATTGAATAGTGTCACTATTCAAAAGAACTATGGATAACCGGACCACATGTTCAGGTATAAGTTCAAAAAAAGGATTCACAGCTATTGAACTTCTCATTGTTGTGGCAATAATCGGCATACTGGCTGCCCTGTCGATACCCCGTTTTCTTCACGTCCTCAGGGCACGCCAGACGGCAGATTGTACGGTAAACAGGATAATGACGCAGAATGCAGAATGGCAATATGTTATTGACTCCGGAATACCGAGCCAGTCCATTGATGAGCTGATACAAAAGAAATATCTTCAAGCCTACCCCCTGTGTCCTGCCGGTGGGGTGTATATGTGGATTAATGAAGCATCCGAGAGCAACCCTTTCAGAAATCTCGGATGTTCCCAGCACTATTTCCAATCCTCGCCCTCATCCGTTTCAAATGCACTGTATTCAAACGAATTTAACAACATGAACGGAGTTACACCGCTTAAGGGCAGTAAGTGGAGTATTCAGAACGGGGCTCTGGTTCCTTCGGCCACAGGAGGCAGCGTTGCCTTCGGTTATAAAAGCTGGAAGGATTATACCGTTAAAGTAAACGCAACGCTCACAAGCGGTAGCGGGTACGGTGTATATTACCGCGTTGATGGAAACCCGAACATAACAGGATACATCTTTCAATATGATAAGGCTAAGGGTAGATTTGAGGTCAACACGTGGGACAACGGAAAAGAGGTGTCTACCCTCAAGTCCATATCCATGCCTGCCGGTTTTCCTATCTACAATCAGTCTCATGAGATTGCCATAACAGTTCAGGGTGACCGGCAAATTATAAAGATTGACAACCAGACAATATTAGATTTTAGTGATAATACTTTTTCAAGCGGTATGGTGGGCTTGAGGAGCTGGGGTAGTTCAACGGTGGCCTTTGATAATGCAACGATCACACAGTAAGAGAAAATAAGAAGTCAAGTATGGAGGTAAATACTATAAAAGAGGTAATCATGTCTGAATTTTGTCCGATGGAAAAAGACATCCTGAGAATAGCAGCCAAATATTCAAAAGAGTATCACTTTTATTATGGAGACTCAATCCCGTCTAAGAAGATGAACAACGCAAGGCAAGCCATGCAGTTTGCACCGGACGAAAAGGTCTATATTTTGATAGACAACAGTATACTGGGCAATGCGAAAAAAGGCATGATAATCTGTGACAGCGGTATCTATTGGAAAAATATGTTTGCAACAAAGACAGTCAAGAATCACCTTGGCTGGGAAGAATTTTCAAAAGCACAGATAAAAGCTCACGGAAAAGAAACTATACAATTTGAAGAGGAAGTATTGTACCTATGCTCCGGCGCTCTGGAACAAGATCAAGTATTGGATTTGCTGAGAAGGCTGCAAACACTGTCCAAGGGTCATCCACCCTTCTCTAAGAAGAAAACAGGGTAGGCTGACTTAATACCGGCAAGAATCAAGGATTTCGGATAATTGGAAGGTTGGATGATTGGATGATTAGCCAACCCTCTAAATCTCAAACCCTCTAACCTTCTATTTCACCCTTTCCCTACTCAACTACCTTAACTTACTCACCTTACTCAACCGCCCTCCCCTGTCTTCCGCCTTTCCCCTTCTCAATTCTCAATTCTAAATTTCTCATCCTTTCCCCTCGACCCCTCGACCCCTGTTTTCTATTGTCAACCCCTCCATTACCTGTTATCTTAATTTCTATTAACCCAAATCTGTCATTGGGAAGGTGTCGGGATTATCCGACACCGATAGTGATTCTAATGATAAATCCGGGATCAACTCTCATGGGGTCGAAAAGGCAGAATGACAATCTATAACTTCATATCCTGTCTCGGCATTCTCGCTATGATGGGCTTCCTGTGTCTGTTTTCAAAGAGCAGGAGGCATATCAGTCCGAAGGTTGTCATCTGGGGTGTCCTCCTTCAGGTTGCATTCGCCCTCTTCATATTCCTCGCACCCGTAGGGGTAAAACTATTTCTCTTTTTGAACGGCCTTGCCATGGACATCATCGACAATTCATTCGATGGTGTAAAATTCCTGTTTGGAATACTTGCGATACCTCCCGGAAAGGAGGGTTCGCTCGGTTTCATTCTTGCATTTCAAGCGCTTCCGTCAATCATATTCTTTGCTGCTTTAATGGAGCTGCTCTACTATTTAGGAATAATGGAAAGAATAATCGGTGTATTTGCAAAAATATTTGCAAAGGTCATGGGTATCAGCGGCGCTGAGGCGCTCTGCGCGTCAGCGCAAATCTTCCTCGGTATAGAATCGAACCTGACCGTAAGGCCTTATTTAAAAGAAATGACCCGGTCTGAATTGATGGTAGTACTCACGACAGGCATGGCCACGATCGCGTCGAGTGTGCTCGGTATGTATGTAATCATCCTCTCAAGCACCTTTCCAACAGTGGCAGGTCACCTTATTTCCGCCTCAATACTGCTTGCGCCGGCAGCGATATTAACAAGTAAGATAATCTTCCCTGAAACGGATAAACCTCTCACCCTCGGCAGGGTGGTAAAGGTTGAATATCAAAAAGCTTCAAATGCAATAGAGGCAATAATAAACGGTGCAATGGCCGGTGTAAAAATGGTGGTGGCCATAGGGGCTTTGCTTATAGCCTTCATTGGCCTCATCTCCCTCGCAGATTCGGGTCTCATGTATATTGGAAAGATTACCGGCTCCATATTCAAGGCGAATATTGACCTTTCGCTTACCAATATACTGAAATACATCTTCTATCCTTTCACCCTCGCCATGGGCGTACCATACGAAGACGCCCCGCTCATAGCAAAGATAATCGGCGAAAGGATCATTGCAACAGAGGTAAAATCCTATCAGGACCTTGCTATTCTTATTAAAGAAAAAAAGATTCTTTACGACAGAAGCATCGTTATTGCCACCTACGCCCTTTGCGGGTTTGCCCATATCCCATCGCTGGCAATTTTCATTGGAGGTACATCAAGCATCGTCCCTGAAAGGACAAAGGATATCTCTATTCTCGGATTATGGGCACTCTTTGCGGCAAATATCGCCTGCTTTATAACCGGTGCAGTTGCAGGTATTTTTTATACAGGCGGAAGTAACATCCTCATGAAATAAGCTGCCATCGATCTTAAAATTTTGCTATTTGATACAAAACCGTTGCCTTCTTCTCTTTGATGTCGAAACGGACTGATATTTTGTTATTTACATAATTTGATATAAGCGCCCCGACAAGGGCACCGCCGGTATTTGCCGCCATATCGCCCCAATCAAATTGATTATCCTTCTGACGGTCATCATAGAGTTCCTTGAATATGCCGGGAACGATGCCGAGAAGCGTACTGTATACTATTCGCTGAGGAGTTTCAATCTTGGTGTTATAATGGAGATAGGTCTCGCTCGCCGCCCCGAAAACCGCCGATATGCCGAAGTGCCAGACCTTGTCGTATTCGTTAAATGCATGAGAGGAAACCGATATGCAAAGCAGCATAAGCGCCACAAACGTTACCACGGTGCACAGTTTTATCTTGCAGGACATTATATTACCTCTTGAAAAAGTGATTTTGTTACAGTCCCATCAAACTAACATTTAAGTTACCGTAAAGGGAAATAAATTGTGGGTTCTCCAGAATGAACCATTACCTCAAAGGTTTTGCATTACAGGCAGACAGGTGCTAAAATAGCTCATAACAGGTCATGAAAAAGTCAAAGACAATAACCCTTGTTCTTCTCACGAGTACCCTTTTCCTCGGATGCGAGCGAGAGATGAGGAATCAATATGCAAGCTGGGACGACTGTGTCAAGGACTACAATGACCCTTCCAAATGTGCCGAAGAAAAGGAAAAGACCGGCACCGGTTATCGAAGCATTTACTACGGACCCTGGTACAGACCTTCTCTCTCGAGCAGCCGGGTTGTTAATCCATCCACGATAAGTAACCGTGCCACAGGAGTGGTTCGTGGAGGCTGGGGTTTTTCTGCAGGCCATTCCTCCTCCTGACTTAAAAATATCATGATAAGAAAACTTGTAAAACATATACGCGACAACTGGAAGGAAAAGGTGGAAAAGGCAGGATTCTATTTTTATGAAATGGATGGGATGCCATACTGGGACGAGTCGGTTTTCTATGATTTTACTTCCAGCCAGATTGACCATCTGGAGGATGCTACACGAGAATTATACAGGCTATGTCTCACGTTGATACCGTATGTTATTGAACATAATCTCTATGAAAAAATCGGGATTCCTCCTCAATTTTCAGCATACATAAAACGATCGTGGGACAGGAAGGAGCCCTCCCTGTATGGAAGATTTGACCTTTGGTATGATGGGGAATCAGAGCCAAGACTCATCGAATTTAATGCAGACACGCCAACGGCGCTTTTCGAGGCAAGCGTTATCCAGTACTTCTGGCTCCAGGACTATCAACCTGGAAAAGACCAGTTCAACTCTATTCACGAAAAACTGCTGGATGTCATGAAAAGGTATATGAAAAGATATACGGAATCCGGGACGTTATACTTCTCCTGTGTAAGGGAAACTCTGGAAGACTATACAACGGTTGAATACATGAGAGACATCGCTGTACAGGCGGGCATAACCACAAAACATATCTATATCGACGACGTGGGCTTTGATTTTGACAGAAAGGCGTTTGTTGATCTGGACAACGGCCCTATCCGGTTCATGTTCAAACTCTACCCCTGGGAATGGATCATAAGGGAAGATTTCTCGCAGCATTTAAAGGATACCGAAATTACCCTCCTTGAACCTGCATGGAAGATGATACTCAGTAATAAGGCAATACTGCCCCTTCTATGGAAGATGTACCCGAACCACAAGAACCTGCTGCCTGCCTTTTTCGAACCGCCAAATAATGGCATGCACTATGTCGAGAAACCTTTTTTCTCGCGGGAAGGAGAAAACATCCGCACTGGAACTTCCTTCCTCAGATCCAGGGATAATGTCATCTATCAGAAATATAAAGAACTTCCCGACTTTTCCGGGAATTACCCTGTCATCGGTTCCTGGATCATAGGCTCGGAACCCGCGGGCATGGGGATAAGGGAGGATACAACGCCTATTACCAATAATCTTAGCAGGTTTGTGCCGCATATGTTTTAAAACAGTTTTGAGTTTTGAGTTAAAAGTTGCGTGTTTTAAGATGATGGAGGACGAAAATGGATGAATTAAAAGAAATGGTAACGAAATACGAATTCACCGAGGAGGAAAACCTGCTGTTGTCGGGGCTTGCAAGAGGTTTGCTGAAACTGGGGGTAGCCGTTCTTATTGCGGGGGTGCTCCTTGTAATCTACATTGTTATCTCATTCTTTGACCCCATGGCTCTACTATCCATCAGTGACACAAAATATGCGGTACTTTCCGCGGCCGATTATGCCTTGTGGGTACTCATATCCGTCCTTGTTATATACCTGAGCATCACCGTTATCAAGCTGAGCGTCCCTATCCGGCTCATCACAAAAACCACGGGAATGGACATTTCCTACCTGATGAGTTTTGTAAAAAGCCTCACCAGGATCGCAGGGCTTTCATTTATGAGCCTCATTGCAATCTGCATACTTTTGTTAATCAGCCTTGTGTTGATGATCCTGGTCTTCTGAAAACCCGGTGCCTTATGCCCTAAACCCTCAGCTATCAACCCTATGCAGAGTATTATCCCAAATAAGTCATTAGAAAAGGTGTCGGGGCATCC
>CAYMTB010000046.1:9660-18641 GCA_964393225.1 uncultured Syntrophorhabdaceae bacterium | reverse complement strand
CATCCGGCGGTTTATATGGTACAATAACAGGAATTACTGACGATTCAGTCACCATCGAAATTGCCGAAAAGGTAAGAGTAAAGGTGTTAAAAAGCGCAGTAGTAGATAAAGCGAAAGGAGAATAAAGTGGGAAGGTACGAAAATATTCTAATAATAAGCCCTGATTGCACAAAAGAAGAAGAGGAGGAATTGCTCAACAGAGTCCGGGCTAACCTGCAGAAATCAGGTGCAACAATAATAAGATTAGATGACTGGTCGATAAGGAAACTTGCATACCCAATCAAGAAGAAGGACAAAGGTCATTATTTCTTTTTACTTCTGGAAATGGATGAAGCAAACATATCGAGTATCAGTAAATTTTATAAAAATATCGATCCTATTCTGAGACATATGGTGGTGAGGGTTGATGATAAGGAAAAAGGCCCGGATAAACCGCCTGACCACGTTTTGTTTGATGAACTGGAAGGCGAGTTTTCTTAAAACCTGAAGTGTTAGTATGAACCAAAGAGGGAAAGGTTAGTCGAATTTCCCTTATAAATTTTTCGGATGGAGGAATAGATGCCAAGTTTTACAAGACCTGCAAAGGGCAGGGATTTACAGAAAAAAAGAGTATACGTAAGGAAAAGGGTTTGCAGATTCTGTCAGGACGCAAATATCGCTATTGACTATAAAGACCCGAAGATGTTGAAACATTTTATCACAGAGCGCGGCAAGATTACGCCGAGACGAATGACGGGAACCTGTGCTAATCACCAGAGAAAATTGAGGGAAGCGATAAATATGGCAAGACACATTGCGTTCCTTCCCTTTACAACACTTTCGAGATGATGGAGGAAACCGTATGAAGGTTATACTGACAGAGGATATGCGGGGCACAGGTAAAAGGGGCGAAACCATAGATGTAAAGGATGGTTTTGGAAGGAATTTTCTGATACCAAGAGGGTTGGCCTTAGCTGCTACAGAAGGCAATATTAAAAGGGCCGAAAATCTCATTAAAGATCTGGTGACCAAGAAGGACAGAGACTTGAAGACTGCAGCCGACATTAAAGTAAAATTAGAGGAGATTACCCTCACAATAAAGAAAAAAGCGGGTGTAGACGGAAAACTCTTCGGGTCGGTAACTCACAAGGACGTGACAGATGCGGTAAAAGTGCTCCTGGGGCTTGAAATAGATAAAAGAAACATAAGAATTGATGAGCCCATCAAGATAACAGGTGCACACGAAATTGAGATACATCTGAAACAGGGCGTTGCTGCACGTGTGAAGGTTGAGGTAGAAAAAGAAGATTAAATGGCTAAGGCTCAAAAAGATGTACAGCAGAGGAAGATTAATCCCGCAGGCCGTATTCCGCCTCAAAATCTGGAGGCAGAGGAATCGATTCTTGGCGGTTTGCTTGTAGACCCCGAATCAATCAATAAGGTAGTAGATTTAATAAATACTGAAGATTTTTATAAGGATGCCCACAGCAAGATATACGATGCAATGATAGGCCTTTATGAGAAGAATGAGCCTATAGATATAGTTACGGTGAGCAGTTCAGTTAGAGACAAGGGTATTCTCGATAAAATAGGCGGGGTTACATACCTCAACACCCTTGTTGACCTAATGCCCAGCGCGGCAAATATTACGCAATATGCAAAAATGGTCAGAGAGAAGGCCCTTCTAAGGAATCTCATAAACGTTGCAACAGAGATTGTTGAAAAGGGATTCGATCTGGATGTAAATGTTGATGGTTATATCGATGATGCAGAAAAACTGATTTTCCAGGTAGCGGAAAGGAAGTTCAAGCCGTCATTCTATCCTGTAAAAGACATTGTCATGGACAATGTAAAGATCATCGAGCGGCTCTATGAAAAAAAGCAGACAGTCACAGGGGTCCCGACGGGGTTTACCGAACTTGATAAGATGACGAGCGGGTTTCAGCCATCCGATTTGATAGTAATCGCCGGAAGACCGAGTATGGGCAAAACAGCATTGAGTATGAATATAGCCCAATATGTTGCTACCATGAGAGACGGCGCGGTCCCTGTCGGCATATTTTCAATGGAAATGTCCAAGGAGCAGCTTGTAACACGATTACTCAGTTCTGAATCTGAGGTGGACCATTCAAAGCTGAGAACCGGAACACTGTCAAGCTCGGAATGGCCAAAACTTGCTCAGGCTGCAGGCAAGCTCTCAGAAGCATTAATATTTATCGATGATTCACCTTCAATGAGCGTGCTTGACTTGAGGGCAAGGGCGAGAAGACTGAAAAAGGAGCACGGACTTGGATTGGTTGTTGTCGATTACCTCCAGTTGATGAAAGGGAGGGCTGCTGTTACTGATAAGAGGGAACAGGAAATAGCGGAAATCTCGCGTTTTTTAAAATCCCTTGCCAAAGAGCTGCATATTCCTGTTATTGCGATATCGCAATTAAACAGGATGGTTGAGCAGCGGGAAGACAAAAGGCCGAGGCTTGCCGACCTTCGTGAGTCAGGCGCCATAGAACAGGATGCGGATGTTATCATATTCATCTACAGGGATGAGATATATAACAAAGACAAGGAAAGCAACAAAGGCATAGCCGAGATTGTCATAGGGAAGCAGAGGAATGGACCCACAGGCACTGTTGAACTTGCCTTTCTGGATAAAACAGCAACTTTCAAGAATCTTTACAGAGAATGAATCTGCCGAATGCGCTATCGATATTCCGTCTTTTTTTAACAATCTTTTTTATACTTTCCATACATTATCAAAAATATAATACTGCCTTAATCCTCTTTATGGTGCAGGCAATAAGTGATCTCCTCGACGGGTTTCTTGCGCGGATTATGAAGGAAAAAACCTATCTCGGTTCTATCCTTGACCCTCTGGCCGACAAGGTCATGCTTGTATCCTCATATATTGTGCTTTCGGCAAACAGCATCATTCCCGTCTGGGTAACGCTGACGGTGCTGCTGAGGGATATTATTCTGTCTTCCGGGTTTTTGATTTTGTATAAGCTTTCTTCTAAAACCAGACCTTCTCCAACTATCATAAGCAAGATAACAACGTTATTCCAGATGGGTACAGTGGTGTATGTTTTGTGGTCCGGTACAAGGGTTTATGGAGATTACTTTTTTTATGCGACCGTAGTACTTACTGTGGTCTCAGGGTGTCAATATATTGCCAGAGGAATAAGAATTCTTATGAATAGATAACTTTTTATTTTGCTGACAGCTTATAGCTTGCGGGCAAGAAATCAATTGACAACCCTTAGTCCTTTTGATAAGTAATTAAAACACTTAAAAACAATAATGGAGGTTAAAATGGCCATAAAAGTAGCAATAAATGGTTTTGGAAGGATCGGGAGGCTTGTTTTAAGGGCAGGCTTTAAGGGCAAGGACCTTGAATTTGTAGCGGTGAATGATATTACCGATGCAAAGACACTCGCGCATTTGCTGAAGTATGACTCTGTCCATGGCATTATGGATGCCGAAGTGAAGGCAACGGAAAATTCCCTTGTGATAAACGGAAAAGAGATTAAAACTTACGCCGTAAGAGACCCTGAAATGCTTCCTTGGAAAGAGCTCGGGGTAGATGTAGTCCTTGAAAGTACCGGTATTTTTACTGACAGGGCAGGTGCTGAAAAACATATAAAGGCAGGCGCGAAGAAGGTGGTTATATCCGCCCCCGCAAAGAATCCCGATATAACATTTGTCCTCGGGGTCAACCAGGAAGTATATGATAAGGCAAAGCACCATGTCATATCCATGGGTTCATGCACAACAAACTGTCTGGCACCCATAACAAAGATACTCCAGAAAGAGTTTGGCATTGAGTATGGTCTCATGACAACGATCCATGCATTTACCAATGATCAGGTAGTGCTCGATGAGCCCCACAAAGACCTGAGGAGGGGGCGTGCCGCAGCCCTGTCAATGATTCCCACAACAACAGGCGCAGCAAAGGCTATCTCTGAAGTAATTCCTGAACTCAAGGGAAAACTGGATGGTATGGCTATCAGGGTGCCTACACCGAATGTATCCTTAGTCGATTTTGTTGCATTGCTGGCAAAAAATACAACAAAAGAAGAATTGAACGACAAATTCAGGGAATATGCAGCGGGCCCCATGAAGGGGATTTTATTCTGCTCGGATGAGCCTCTGGTTTCCTGTGATTTTAACGGAAATCCTCATTCATCCCTGGTTGATATGGCGAACACAAATGTAATCGGCGGCAGGATGGTTAAAATACTTTCATGGTATGATAATGAGTGGGGTTTCTCGAACAGGATGTGTGAACTCCTGTCATATATCATGAAATAACATTCAACAGGCTTTCGCCTGTTAGTTTTGAGTTTTGAGTTATGGGTTTTGCGTTATAATTTAAAACTTAAAGCACAACACTTAACACTGTTTTTAAGAAAGGGTTGGTAAGGAAACATGAAATACATAGATCAGATTGATTTAAAAGGGAAAAGGGTGTTCATCCGTTGTGATTTTAATGTACCCATGGATAAGCTGGGAAACATTACGGATGATGCAAGGATAAGGGCTCATCTGCCTACAATTAATTTTGCTATAAATGCCGGGTCCAAGGTGATCCTTGCATCACATCTTGGAAGGCCGAAGGGCAAGAGGTCTGAGGAGCTTTCCTTGAGGCCTGCCGCTAAAGTGCTCTCAGGGCTTCTGGGCAAAGAAGTTGTTTTTGTCGATGATTGTGTAGGTGAAGAGGCTGAGAAAGCAATCTCAAAGATGAAAAGCGGCGATGTAATACTCCTGGAAAACCTCAGGTTTTACGATGGAGAAGAAAAGAATGATGCCGATTTCGCAGGCAAGCTTGCGCGATTATGCGATGTTTATATAGACGATGCCTTTGCTGTTTCCCACAGAAAGGCTGCATCGAATGCGGCAATAACGGAATTTGTAAACACGTGCGGAGCCGGTTTTCTTTTAAAGAACGAGATAGAATATTTTAATAAAGCCATGAAAAATCCGGCAAGACCATTTGCTGCAATTATCGGAGGCGCGAAGGTTTCTGATAAAATCGGAGTGCTGGAAAACCTGTTGGAAAAAGTTGACATTCTGATAGTCGGAGGCGGCATGGCCTTTACATTTATAAGGGCTATGGGGTACGAAACCGGGAATTCGCTGTGTGAAGTTGAAATGCTGGACAAAGCAAGAACAATCATGGACAAAGCAAAGGAAAAGAAAGTAAACCTCTGTTTGCCTGTGGATTGCGTTATAGCAGAAAAGGCAGTGGCTGATACTGAAGTAAAAGTGTGCAAGATAGAGGAAATTCCAAAAGGCTGGATAGGTCTTGATATCGGGCCCGAGACAATTTCTGCTTTTTCAGATGCCTTAAAGGGTGTGAAAACCATTGTATGGAACGGGCCTATGGGTATGTTTGAGCTTGAGCCCTTCAGCAAAGGGACATTCGCAGTGGCTGCATCCGTTGCAAAATCCGGTGCACTCTCAATAATAGGCGGCGGCGATACAGACCTGGCGGTACACCGAGCAGGATTGAGCGATAAGATATCGTATATATCAACCGGAGGCGGCGCCTTCCTGGAATTGCTCGAGGGGAAGACGATGCCGGCAATAGCGGCCTTAGAAAAAAATGGAGGCAAGTCATGAGAAGGTGGATGATAGCCGGAAACTGGAAAATGCATAATACGATCAACGATGCAGTTGCCCTTTCAAAGGCCATAAAAGAAGGAACTCAAGGCGCCACGGGAGGAGATGTCGTTTTGGCGCCGCCTTTTACGGCCTTGCAAAGTGTTTATGAAACGATTAAGGGTTCGCACATATCACTTGCAGCGCAGAATATGTTTTATGAGGATAAAGGGGCGTTTACCGGTGAGGTAGCTCCTTCAATGCTTAAGGATATTGGCTGTACTTATGCTATTATCGGTCATTCAGAGAGAAGGAAATATTTTCATGAGACCGACGATACGGTAAACCTGAAGGTTAAGAAGGGCCTTGCTGTGGGACTAAAACCTATTGTCTGTGTTGGTGAAACCGAAGACGAAAGGGAAAAAGGCGTTACGGAGTTCGTGGTCGGCATTCAGGTAAAGAAGGCGCTTTACGGGATCGACAACATCGATGATATTGTGATAGCATATGAACCTGTTTGGGCTATAGGCACAGGCAAGAACGCAACGCCCATGGAAGCAGAAGAAGTACATCGATTCATAAGAAACATTGTTGGTGACATATATGGAAATATTTGTAATAATACAAGAATTCTTTATGGAGGGAGTGTAACATCTGACAATATAAGCGAATTGATAGGAATGGAAGATATCGATGGCGCACTTGTTGGTGGAGCATCCTTGAAAAGTGAAGGATTTATTGGTATAATAAGAAAAACATCGGAGAAAAAGTAATGTTGACAGTTATCGCAATTATTCACATTGTTATTTCAATTGCCCTCATCATGATTGTCCTGCTTCAGACAGGGAGGGGCTCTGAAATAGGCGCTGCATTCGGGAGCGGATCAAGCCAGACGCTTTTTGGCAGTTCGGGTTCCAGCGGTTTTATGACAAAGCTTACAACAATTGCTGTTGTGGTATTTATGCTAACAAGCCTTGTGCTCGCGTATTTATATAGTCACAGGGAATATGCCGTAAAAAATGTTCCGGTAAAGGCTGAAGAAAAATTACCTGTCCAGGGTAATCAGTAAATAAGTGCCGAAGTGGTGGAATAGGCAGACACACCATCTTGAGGGGGTGGCGGGGAGACTCGTGCGGGTTCAAGTCCCGCCTTCGGCACCAATTTTTTCCAACCTTAGTGCTATCTGTATTTTACTGTGACAAAAAGTGTTGTTAACGTAAAGAGCAAAGATACGGCATTTGCAGCTATTACAGGTACTTCATCGATCATGATGCCGTAAACAAGCCAAAATATGGCACCGGTAGATGCCATGAGTGGCATAAACATGGAGATATCCCTTGCCTCTTTAAGTTTCCAGATACGCAAAATTTGCGGCAGCAATGCAAATGTCGTAAAGAAAGCGGCTATATAACCGACTGCATCTTTCATGCTTATGTTTTATCATTACTTTCTTAAAAAAACAAATCCTCTTCAACAACAGAATATCGTCTGTAACAACTAATATTAAACCCATATTACGCATCACACATGAGCAGCATACCTTAAAGGTGTGTGCAATTTTGTTAATGAACCTTCGTCAGGGACAAGAGCGCCGTATCTGCGGAATACTCTGTCATAGGCTCAAAAAACAAGAGGAAGTCTGGCCCTGAAGGTGGTACAATGAGTGAATGCAGGTTTGAAACTGTTCGGATAATTAATTTGAGTTTTAAAGGAGGCCTGGATGCTCATATTACCAAAATTCGTTTATTACGAGCCGGGGGATATGTCTGAAGCATGTAAAATCATGTCGGATTTGCATGGCAATGCAAAAATCATCGCGGGCGGGACAGATATCCTTGTAAATATGAAAAAAGGATTACTTTCACCAGGGTACCTTGTAAGTATTTCAAAGGTTTCGGAGTTGTCTGAAATAGGGCCTGTAAACGGGAGTATCTCTATCGGGGCTCGCCTCATTGTGGCAAAGCTGACTGAGTTCGATATTATCAGGAAAAAACTCCCTTCTCTTGCAAAGGCGGCAGGGGTATTGGGTTCACCCCTTATCAGGAACAGGGCAACCATAGGGGGAAATATAGTTACTGCACGTCCTGCAGCCGATCTTCCGCCTCCGCTTCTTGCAATGGGCGCAAAGGTAAAACTGGAAAGCACAAAAGGTGTCAGAGATGTTGCCCTTGATGACTTTTTTCTGGGCCCGGGTTTAACCGTAATGAGGCCGGACGAGATATTGAGCATGATTATAGTCGATGAACTGCCGCCATTCACAGGAAGCGACTATATGAAATTAGGACACAGAAAATCCCTCGAGATAGCAATTGTGGCAGTGGCTTCGAGAATTACCCTCAACGGCCCTGATGGTGAAATAAAAGACGCTAAGATTATATTGAGCTCAGTTGCGCCAATCGCTATTCACGCGGTATCGGCAGAAAAGATATTAATCGGTGAAAAACCCACCGATGCGCTTTTAGAAAAGGCGGCCCGGCTTGCAGGAACAGACTGTTCTCCCATCACAGACATTAGGGGCGGCGCTGAATATCGCTGCGCAATGGTAGAAATATTGACGAAGAGAACATTATCGGCTGCAGTAAAAGAAGCTCGGGGCTAATGATAAAAGGAGTTCGATATGAAACAACTTATAACGTTTTCTGTAAATAACAAAGAATATGAAATTGCTGTTACCCCAAACAAAACACTCACACAGGTATTAAGAGACGACCTTGGTCTTACGGGAACCAAAGAGGGATGCGGACTGGGTGATTGCGGTGCCTGTACGGTTATCCTTGACGGCAGACCCGTGAATTCCTGTCTGGTCCTTGCCATCCAGGCAAACGGCAGCCAGATTTCGACAATTGAAGGAATTGCTGATGGCCATACGCTCCATCCTCTCCAGCAGGCTTTTGTAGATCATGGCGCTATTCAGTGCGGTTTCTGCACTCCTGGGATGGTTCTTTCGGCAAAAAACCTTCTGGATAAAAACACTGACCCTTCGGAGTATGAAATTAGAGAGGCTATATCGGGCAATCTCTGTAGATGTACAGGGTACCAGAAGATAGTAGAAGCCGTGAAGGCAGCATCGGAAAACATGAAGGAATAATCGAGGAGGAGGGCATATTATGAAGGATTATAGTGTGATAAATTCAAGGCTTCCCAAGGTCGATGCCCGTGCAAAGGTCACAGGGGATGCGCGCTATGCTGCGGACCTCTCCATGCCGAACATGCTGTACGGGGCTCTCCTTCAGAGCCCCCTTGCACACGCGAAGATTAAGCATATCGATACATCAAAGGCGAAAAGGCTGATTGGTGTTAAGGACGTAATAACCGCGCAGGAGGCAGGTACCGTAAAATTTGGTGTAAGTCCTGCCAGATACGATGAGACTGTGTTCTGTTTTGATAAAGTCAGGTATGCAGGG
>CAYMTB010000046.1:0-9650 GCA_964393225.1 uncultured Syntrophorhabdaceae bacterium | reverse complement strand
TGCAGGGGATGAAATCGATGCTGTAGCTGCGGTAGATTTAGAGGCTGGCCTCGAGGTCGTTTCGTTGATAGAGGTGGAGTATGAAGAACTGCCGGTTCTTCTTGATCCTTTTGAGGCCGTCAAAGATGGGGTAACGGCAATCCACGATGATTATCCGAACAATATAGGTGTTGAGGTTCATCAGGAGTTCGGGAACGTTGAAGATGCTTTAAAGGAATGCGATTACATAAGAACGGATAAATTTGTAAACAAGAAACAGGATGGGGCCTTTCTTGAACCGCAAGCCTGTGTTGCAGTCTATGATTACAGCGGGAACCTTACCCTTTATTCATCTACACAGTCACCTCATTATGTCCAGCGGACGGTTTCAATGGTGCTCGGCATCCCGATAGGAAAAGTAAGGGTTGCAATGCCTTTTGTGGGCGGCGGGTTTGGACCGAAGGCGTCGGCAAGTACGCTTGAACTTTCGGCATGTCTTCTTTCTGTGCGCACGGGAAGGCCCGTGAAAATGGGTTTCACCAGAGAGCAGGTCTTCCTGCACAGCCGTGCGCGTCACCAGTTTTTCCACGAACTGACAACGGGTGTGAAAAAAGACGGCACCCTCATCGCCTTGAAAAATACATGCTATCTTGACGGCGGTGCCTATTCAAGTTTCGGCATTGCCACGGTATACTATGCAGGCTCCCTTCTCGGTGCACCTTACAAGCTTCCCAATATGAAATATGACGGCTACAGAGTATACACAAATAAACCTGCTAACGGTGCACAGCGGGGACACGGCGGTGTTGCGGCGAGGGCTGCATGGGAGCAGCAGCTGGATATTATAGCGGAAGAACTCGGCATGGACCCTATTGAATTCAGGCTTAAGAATATCATGCAGAGAGGGGATGTGACCTGCAACGATTTCAACATGAGCAGCCTGGGGATGAAGGAATGTCTGGAAGCAGTCCGGGATGGTTCCGGATGGAAAGACAAAAAGGGTAAACTCCCGAAGGGCAAAGGAATTGGCGTGGCATGCGGTTTCTTTGTATCCGGTGCAGGGTTCCCTATTTACCGCTCTGAAACCTTCCATTCAACGGCAATGATAAAACTTTCAGAGGACGGAGGCACCGTGAATCTTTATACTCCGGCTGCGGATATCGGGCAGGGGTCCGATACTGTTCTTGCTATGATGGCCGCGGAGGCACTGGGGGTACGGTACGAGGATGTAAGGGTGTCTTCGGGCGACACTGATTTCGGTATTGACCTCGGTGCCTATTCGTCCCGTCAGACCCTCATGTCCGGCCATGCAGTGAAAGAGGCGGCAGAAGATGTAAGGCAACAGGTTCTGGAAGTGCTTTCGGAAAAAATGAAAATCTCTGTTGAGGATATGGACATAAAAAACGGGATTATTACCTTCAGGAAAGGAAAAACTGATTTTTCCGCCCTCAGGTTAAATTACATCAAAGAACACCGGGGATGGCTTGAACAGCCCGGCGGGGATGAACTGACATTTGAAGAGGCGGCACGCATTGCTTACCTCGAGAAAGGGGTAATCGTAGGAACCGGTGCATATAAACCGGGCGAGTTGGGAGGAAAGTACAAAGGCGCTGCAGTGGGGACGTCCCCTGCCTATGGCTGCTCGGCCCAGATAGTGGAAGTTACGGTGGATATGGAAACAGGTAAGGTTACGGTAGATGATATGACCGATGCCCATGACTGCGGTTTTGCCATTAACCGTACAAATGTTGAAGGGCAGATGCAGGGCTCCCTCTCTATGGGGTTGGGTGAAGCATTGTTTGAAGAGATAAAGTTTGACGAGAATGGAAGGGTGGCAAACCCGACATTTGGCGAATACCGGATAGCAACCTCTCTTGATATGCCCAACGTGCAGACAATCATTATCGAAAGTAATGAACCCAACGGTCCTTTTGGCGCGAAGGAGGTCGGCGAAGGTGCGATTATGCCGACGATCCCTGCTATATTAAATGCTGTTTATGACGCGGCAGGAGTGAGGATAAGGGAGCTTCCCGTCACGTCCGAGCGTGTGTTTACGGCATTAAGAGAAAGAAATAAAAAGTGAAACATTATATCCTTTTTATTGTTTCCTTCGAGAACAATATGCTTATTAATGCGAGAATGCTGATAACAAAGAGCAGCCAGATCATAGATTTATAGGCCGAAGGCGGATATACCCCATGAATTTTTCCTGTTTTATCGAGCATGTACCCGATTAACGGCTGAAATATAATGCCTCCGATAAAAGGGAATACGTTCATCGTGCCCATTGAAGTGCCGGCTATCCCTGGAGGGAAAAGCTCCTTTGTTGCCACAATAGCGATTGTTCCCACAGAGCTTATCGTGATACCCATTACGAAGAAAATTACATAGAGCCATACAATTGAAAGCTGCTCAAAAAAGATTAACATGACAAACCAGCATAGAGAATTAAGAATTGAAGTCCATACGAGAACCTTTTTCCTGCTTGAAAGGGTTTTGTCGGACATGTGGCCGAGAACCGGACTTAACAAGATCATGGCAAATGCGATCATGGACAGGATGTTTCCCGCAGAATACTTTGAGAGGTGATAGGTTTCAATAAGATATGGGCCTGCCCAGAGACCGAAGAAGCCGAAGAGTGCACCGCCTCTGAAAATGAACCAGATTGCAATTGCCCAGAAGTGTTTTTCCCTGAGGATCATTTTTAAATCTTTTAAGATGTTCATGTTTGTGTTTTCTGAAGAGCCCGATATCTCTGTTATATTCGGAAGTCCTTTTTTTGCAGGGGTATCGGCCAGAATGAACCATGAACAAGCCGCCGGTATTAGAGAAAATACACCTGCTGCGATAAATGACTCTCTCCAGCCGAACGCCTGCGACATTAAAGCAAGGGGAGTTGTTGCCATAAGCCATCCTAATCCGCCCATTGCCATGAGTACGCCGGAAACTCTGGCAAGTTCAACCCCCTTAAACCAGTTAGCCAGGATCCTCATGGCTGCAACAAACAAAGCAGAAACTCCGATCCCGACAAAAATCCTTGAAATGATGGCAACTGAAAAGGTTGGTGATAAACCAAAGGAAATAGCGCCCAATGAAGCTATGAAGCTTGAAAGTATAATGACTTTTCGCGGGCCCCACCTGTCAGAGAGAATGCCGACAGGTATCTGCATTATCCCATAGGAATAAAAATATGCTGAAGCTAGAACCCCAAGGGCTGTACCGGATATTTCAAAAGCATTAATCAGTTCAGGAGCTGTAACTGCCGGTGCAACACGGTGAAAGTAAACGAGCAGGTACTGGATCGACAGGATCCAGAAGATGAACCATCTGTAGCGTAACGCCTTTTTTAATCCTTTATGCATGTGAATTCAGCTTTCAGACCTCAGCTAATTCTTATAAATCAGATAGGGTGAACAGACAAGATAAAACTGATGATTTATCGGTTTTACAAGCCGGAGATTTTTATGTAGAATATTGCCGATTTGGATTCAGAAATGAAACAGGGGAAGGGTTGATAAATCATGCAGAAAGAGACATTAAAGACATTGTTAAATGTTGCCAAAGGACTAAATCCGCCCGATTTGATAATAAAAAACGGAAGGGTTGTAAACGTTTTTACCAACAGCATAGATGAAAATTCTACTCTTGTCATCAAAGATGGATGGATTGTTTCCATGGAGAAAGGTGACACCAGAACTGTATACAAAGATGCAGAGGTTATGGATGCCGACGGCTTATACCTATGCCCGGGTTTTATCGATGCTCATACCCATATTGACAGCATGATTCCCTTTTGCGAATTTGCCCCCTATGCCCTCAGGGGAGGTGCGACTACGGTTGTCACGGAAACAAGTGCAGCAGCATGTGCGTGTGGAATAGAAGGGGTGAATGCCCTTGTTGAAAGCACAAAGGGGTATCTGTTGCGGTGTTTTTTTCTCGCCCCCCCTCTAACCCCGCCTTTTCCGAAGATGGAAGGTTCGGATGGGTTAAGTTTGAAAGAAATGAAGTCAATCCTGAGAAGGGAGGAGTTTCTCGGTATCGGCGAGGCTTACTGGACAAGGATTGTAGAGGGCGATGAGAGGTGCCTTGCGCAGGCGGCATATGCGCAGACCCTGCGTAAGGAGCTTGATGGCCATTCAGCAGGGGCAAGGGGGAAAAACCTTATACAGTATATTCTTACAGGAATAACATCGTGCCATGAGTCGGTAAGCATTGATGAGGTATTGGAAAAACTTGGATTCGGCATGTATATTATGATCAGGGAGGGGTGGGTAAGGATGGAGCTCCCTGAACTTTCGAAAATAAAAGATCTGGATGTGGATAAGCGCCGAATCATGCTGGTCTCGGACGTATTCGATGCGGTAATGCTTTATGAAGACGGGTATCTGGATTCCATTGCACGGAAGGCTATACAATACGGGTTCCCGCCGATAGAGGCTATAAAGATGATGACCATCAACCCCGCTGACTATTACGGATTGAGGTATCTCGGTGCCATTGCGCCATTGAGGCATGCTGATATCCTTTTTATGAGAGATATCAGGGATGTGTCGATAGAGAAGGTAATGGCAAACGGTGAAATGGTATGGTCGGATAAGAAATTATTGAAAACCGTTAAGCCTCATATCTACCCCGATTCAGTGAAAAATACAATTACAGCGGGAAAGATCGAAGAAGAGGATCTAAAAATCAAGACCAGGCTGCAAAGTCCACTTGTAAGGGTGATTGAGGTGGCGAACCAGACAATAACAAGAGAAATTTACTGGGAAGCCAAAAAAAGGGACGGTTTTTTAGAAAAGGATCTTGACGCGGACATAATACCTGTTGCCATCATTAACAGGAGAGGCGGGAGAAAGATCAGCAAAGGATTTATTAAAGGTACCGGCATTAAAAGCGGCGCGGTGGCCACAACGCTCATATGGGATACAGGAAATATACTCACCATAGGAAGTGACGAAAGGGATATGGCCGCTGCCGTAAACAGGCTCATTGATATAAAAGGCGGTACGGTAATTGTGCACAACGGAAATGTAATATATGAGTTTTCCATGCCTGTATTCGGTATCATGCCCGTCGCCAGGCTGGAGGAAATAAAAGATAAAACGAAGGAACTTGAAAAAAAGATGAAGGAAATAGGTTCACGCCTGGAAAGACCTTTTCTGACAATTCAAACCATTCCTTTTACGGGGCTGCCGTTTTTAAGGATAACGGACAAAGGGCTGGCGGACATAAGGAATAAGGAGCTGGTGTCGCTGTTTGTGAATGGTGAAAAGTGAAAGGCAGGCTGAAGGAGAAGAAAGCTGACGGAAAAGGAGCGGATAGCGTTTAGCGTTTAGTTGAACTTCCCGAAGCTATGGGTTTGAGAAGTTGAGAAATTGCGCGTAACTTCCTATCTTCAGTATTTTCCCTCTACGCTATGCGCTCTACGCTAAATGCTATTACACCTTATTCTCTTTCCCGTCGAGTAATCTTCTGATGTTATCCTTGTGCTTTATGAAGATAAGAATCCCGACAATCCAGGAGAGATAGACGTATTCATTGGGTTTGTTTAATGCAAGCAGGGCAAGCGGCATAAGGCCTGTCCCGACGAGGGAGCCGAGGGACACAAAACGCCATTTGAGAAGTACAAGGATGAAAATCACAACATTTATCAATATAGCGAGAGGGCTGATAGCAAGATAAACCCCTGCTGCAGTTGCAACGCCTTTGCCTCCCCTAAATTTCAAAAATAAAGGAAACAAGTGGCCGGCAAAGGTCGCGAACCCTATTGCGGCGACCACGAAAGCCGGCTGTTTAGAATAGAGTGCAAGGGTTGTCGGGATCAGTCCTTTAAGAATATCCCCGGCCAAAGTCAGAATGCCGAGGGTTTTTCCTGCTGTCCTCATGACATTTGTAGCACCGATGTTTCCGCTCCCCGCTTTCCTCGGGTCAGCGCCCCTTGTTTTCGCGAGGATTATGCCCACGGGTATAGAGCCAATGAGGTATGCAATTACAATCCACAAGATGTAAAGGGGCATGGAGTTAAGATATTTTAAAACTCATTCGTTGTCAATCGGAAAACATGAATGCTTTAATTTGTATTGACATATTGGGTCTAAATTAGTAAAATCCTTCACCTTAGGCAATATGAACGGAGGAATAGATGGCAAGGGTTTGTGAGATATGCGGCAAAGGTAAACAGATTGGTAATAATGTAAGTCACGCGAACAACAAATCAAAGAAAGAATGGTTCCCCAATTTACAGACTGTAAAAATCGTTAAAGACGGTACAACGCAAAAGGCAAGGCTTTGCACAAAGTGCATTAAAAAAGGTAGTTTTCAAAAGGCAGTCTAAACCGTTCCCCGGATTCTTTCTACCGACCGTACACCTTTAATTTTTTGTATCGATTTTATGATTTTCTGAAGTTGAGACATGTGTCCGATTTCTACTTCGTAGATACCGGTTGCAGTTCTATCGGAATTGGTCATTGCCTGGGCGCCGGTGATATTGACCTTATTTGAGGCCATAGTCGAACTGATATCCGAGAGAAGGCCCTTTCTGTCGTCCCCTGATACTTTCAGCTTTACCGGATATGTGAAGCTCTTATTTAATTCCCACGAGACTTCAATCCTGCGCTGTTCGTCATAGGTATGAATATTCGGGCAGTCTGCCGAATGTATTGTCAATCCTCTTCCTCTTGTAATAAAGCCGAAAATTGTATCACCGGGTATGGGATTACAGCACTGCGCAAAACTTACAACCATTCCGTCAACACCCTGAATTTTAATTGCGCTGTCCTTGCTCCTCTTGATACTGCTGATTATCTGCTTGAGCTTTCCGGGTTTTTCGTGTTCCGGAACGACCTTGCCGAGTACCTGCAGTGGTGTGTACAAGCCATACCCCACGCTGGCAAACAAATCTTCCACTGTTTCAAAGCTGAATTCTTTGCCGATATTGAGAAGCTCTCCTGATTTGAGCATTCTGGAAAAACTCATATCATGCTTTGACAACTCCTTTTCGATGAGCGTTTTCCCAAGTTCAACACTTCTCTCCCGTTGTTCGGCCTTGACCCATTGCCTGATCTTTGTTTTTGCCCTCGATGTTTTTACAAAACCCAGCCAGTCTTTGCTTGGTTTATGGGTCGGATTAGTTTGAATATCAATAATATCACCGCTTTTCAGTTCATGCCGCAAAGGAACAAGTCTCCCGTTCACCTTTGCCCCGATACACTTATGACCGAGCTGCGAATGTATGGCATAGGCAAAATCAACAGTTGTAGCGCCCTTGGGGAGTTCTTTTACATCGCCTTTTGGTGTAAAGACATAGATTTCATCAGGGAAGAGATCTATTTTGAAGATCTCCATAAATTCCTTATTATCTTTTAATTCCTGCTGTGATTCGATGACCCTTCTAAGCCATCCGAATATTTTATCTTCTTTAGGATCAAAGGCCCTTCCTTCCTTGTATTTCCAATGTGCAGCAATCCCCTCTTCGGCAATTTTGTGCATCTCGTATGTTCTTATCTGGATCTCAATCTTTTCACCGTAAGGCCCGACTACTTTGGTATGAAGGGACTGGTACATATTGGGTTTAGGCAATGCGATAAAATCGCTGAATTTTCCCGGTATGGGTCTGAAAAAGGAGTGTATCAAACCAAGGGCCAGATAACACTCTTTAACATTGTCAACCTTTACCCGGAAGGCAGTTAAATCGTAAATATCATCTAACTCTATCTTTTCCAGCATCATTTTACGGTAAATGCTGTATAGCCTTTTGGCCCTTCCAGATACTTCAGCATTTAGTTTGTATTGTTCAAATTTACCCTTCAAGAGTTCAATTACTTCATGGATATAGGCATCTCTTTCCTTCTTCTTTTTTGCAATTTTTGTGTTTATGGTTTTATATTCGAGGGAGTGGAGATATTTAAAGGCCTCGTCTTCAAGCTCTCCCCTTATCCATTCGATGCCGAGCCGGTGAGCAAGGGGCGCATATATCTCGAGGGTTTCTCTGGCAATATCAACCTGTCTGTCAGAGTTAAGGAAATTGAGGGTTTGCATGTTGTGATATCTGTCAGCCAGTTTAATGAGTATTACCCTTATGTCCTTACTCATGGCGAGTATCATTTTTCTAAAATTCTCAACCCTTGAGTCTTCCGATGTTTTTAAGGGAATCTGACCGATCTTTGTTACTCCATCGACAAGTTCTGCAACCTCCTTCCCGAAATGTTCTTCTATCTCTTTTTTGTCCACATACGAATCTTCTATGGTGTCATGGAGAAGCCCGGATATGACGCTCGGAACATCGAGGTTCATTTTGGTTAATATGTATGCCACTTCAAGGGGATGAACAAGGTAGGGCTCTCCGGAGAGCCTTGTCTGTCCTTTATGCGCCTGGGCAGAGAAGATATATGCCCTTTCTAAAGCCGGCACATCGGCCTGCGGATTATATTTTAATATTTCATCGACAATATCATTAAATCTTACCATTTCGCATCCACTTATAATATGCGACAGGCGGGGAAGACGGGAAAGGGCTGAATGAACCCATCTTTGTGAAAGAGGTTGAGCCATTAAGCCTTCTTAGTGTTTCATCTGAAATAAGAATTTCACCGTGTGCGGCTAATTTTTGAAGCCGGGCCGCAATGTTTACCGGCATGCCGAGAGCGGTATATTCTTTTTTGCTTATTGAGCCGAAGATACCTGTAACAACATATCCTGTGCTTATACCTATACCCATTTGAAAAGCCTTTTTTGAACCTTCCATGGTTTCTATCATCTCAATGGCGCATTTCACTGCATTTTCTTCGTCTTTATCGTAATGGACGGGGGCGCCAAAGAGTGCCATAACACTGTCGCCGATATATTTGTCCACTATCCCCCTGTGTTTTGAGACAATGTCGCTCATAGGCTGAAAATAATATTTGTTAAGGAGGGAAGCAAGTTCTTCGGGAGGCATAGTGGAGGTTAACCTTGTAAAGCCCCTGATGTCGGTAAACAATATTGTAACAGGCGATATTTTCGGTTCAAGGTGTGCCGGTTCATCAAGGAGTTTATTGAAAATATCCGGCGCAACAAACTGTCTCATCCTTCTCTTGACGTAATATTCTTTAATTTTCCATTTTAATTCCTTATTTTGGAATGGTTTTGTTATGAATCCGTCAATGCCGGCCTCTATGGCTTTTATTGAAGATTCCAGGGTGCCGTACCCCGTTAGTATGATTTTTGTAATGCCCTGATGTGTTCTGTTTATCTCTTCTATTGTTCTTATGCCATCTATCCCCGGCATAATAAGGTCACAGATTACGATGTCAAGGTTGGTACCGTTATTCGAAAGAACCGCCAGCGCATCTTCACCGCTTGATGCCGTCTGAACGGAATAGCCGTCTTCCCGCAGTATTCTTGTAAGTGACCTTCTGATACCTTCTTCATCATCAACAATAAGTACGTCCAATCGCATGTATCACATACCCGTAACTTTTATAATATCTAAAAGGAAACAAAATGACAAGGGTTTAATGGGCTTGAGGGTGCCTGCTCAAAGGAAAACTTCGTATCTTGAAACAGAGGAAAAGGGTTCAAGGGTTCAAGGGGTCGAGGGTCACGGTTACTTCAGTGAATAGTCGTTAGTGGATAGTGAATAAGCTGATCCGCATAATTAAGTATAATATATATTGACAGTCTGTCTTTTTCTT